>JBDRKH010000069.1:0-15280 GCA_043814195.1 Patescibacteria group bacterium | reverse complement strand
TAAATCAGTTCTTCCCTATTTAGCTAAGGCCTTTCCCCGTTTGAAAAAGGGAGAAGACCCGGAATTTATTGAAGCGCCCGATGGAATTAAAAGATTGGGCGAGATAATCATTTGTTATCCTCGGGCCAAGAAGCAGTCTAAACAAATAGGTCATTCTTTGGAAAAAGAACTGACCATTTTATTGATTCATGGTATACTTCATTTGTTGGAATATGACCACGAAAAAGACAAAGCAGAAGCAGAAAAAATGAAAGAAATGGAGGAGAGAATATTAACTGAAGTTTAAATCCAAAATCCAAATTATGACAAATTATCCCAAATTTTTAAGCTATGGCTAAAGAACAAATCATTGTTGGTCTAGATGTGGGAAGTTGTTTTATCCGAACAGTAGTTGCTAAGATGTTATCTGGTCAGGTAAGGCCTCGGATTATTGGTATTGGTCAGGCTCCTTCTTATGGTTTGCGGCGGGGAGTAGTAGTTGATATTGAAGAAGCAGTTAAAAATATTAGTCAGTCAGTTCAGGAAGCGGAAAGGACCAGCGGGGTTTCTATTGAACGGGCCACTGTTAGCTTGAGTGGCAATCATATTATTCCTCGGGTTAGTAAGGGAGTAGTGGCTGTTTCCCGGGCTGATGGCGAGATTTCCCGGGAAGATGTCCAAAGGGCGATTAGCGCCGCTTCCTCTATCTCTATTTTGCCTAATCGGGAAATTCTTCATGTTCTGCCTCGAAATTTTCTAGTTGATAATCAAGAAGGCATCAAAGACCCGGTTGGTATGAGCGGAGTAAGATTAGAAGCGGATACCTTGATTATTGAGGCAGCTACCCCTTTTGTTAAAAATTTGACTAAATGTATTTCTGAAGCTGGTTTGGAGGCTGAAGAATTGGTTCTAGCTTCTTTGGCCGCCAGTCGAGCCGCCTTAAGCAAAAGACAAAAAGAAATAGGTGTTTTAGTTTTGGATTTAGGCGGCGGAACAGTCGGCTTGACAGTCTTTGAAGAAGGCGATATTATTCATAGTTGTGTTCTGCCAATTGGTTCAGCTCATATTACTAACGACATTGCTATCGGTTTAAGGAGTGGAATTGATTTAGCTGAAAAAGTTAAATTAGAATATGGTTCAGCTTTAATTTCCGAAATCGGCAAAAGAGATGTAGTTGATTTATCTAAGCTGGGTTTGGAAGAAAAAGGAGTTATTCCTCGGGTCCAGGTGGTAGAAATAATTGAAGCGCGGCTAAGTGAAATTCTTGATTTGGTAAATAAGGAATTAAAAACGATTGACCGCCAGGGTTTGTTGCCCGCCGGAGCAGTTCTTTTGGGCGGCGGAGCTAAAATGCCCGGCTTGGTTGACTTAACCAAAGAAAGTTTAAGATTGCCTGTTCAGATAGGTTTTCCTTTGGAATTAGAGGGAATTGTTGAAGAAGTAGAAGACCCGGCTTTTGCCACTTCTATTGGTTTGATTCATTGGGCAATAGATAAGCAAGCGAAGACAGGCGGTCGCAATATCCCCTTGTCAGAATTTTCAGTTGGTTCAACAGTTGGCAAAGTTAAGGGGTGGTTGCGCGGATTTTTGCCCTAGGGCTTGAAGATTTTAATATTTAAACACAATGAGGAGGAATTAGGAGCTCCTCATTGTTTCTTATATCCATGGTTCAAATTAGACCTGAAGTAGAAAGTTTTGCGAAAATAAAAGTTATTGGCATTGGCGGGAGCGGAGGCAATGCCATTACTCGAATGATTGCCTGCAAAATTCACGGAGTTGATTTTGTGGCAATTAATACTGATGCTCAAGACCTTCATCATGTTAAAGCGCCGGAAAAAGTCCATATTGGCAAAAATCTAACTAAAGGTTTGGGAGCGGGAATGAATCCGGAAATTGGCCGTCAAGCAGCTGAAGAAAATCGCGATGAGATTCATCAGGTAGTTAAAGGAGCAGATATGGTTTTTGTTACTTGTGGTATGGGCGGCGGCACTGGCACCGGAGCGGCGCCAATTATTGCTGAAGCAGCTAAAGATTCCGGAGCCTTGACGGTGGCGGTAGTAACTAAACCATTTACTTTTGAAGGCGTTCAGCGAGCCAGAGTTGCCGAAGAAGGACTAAATCAGCTTAGGGATAAAGTTGATACTTTAATTACTATTCCTAATGACCGGCTTCTTTCGGTGATTGACCGAAAAACATCTTTGTTAAACGCTTTTTCTATGGTTGACGATGTGCTTCGTCAGGCGGTTCAGGGTATTTCTGACTTAGTCATTACCCCAGGAATTGTTAACGTTGATTTTGCTGATGTTAAGGCAATCATGCAGGATGCCGGTTCGGCCTTAATGGGAATTGGCCGGGCAACCGGCGAAGATCGGGCGGTAGAAGCGGCTAAAGCCGCGGTTAATTCACCGCTTTTGGAAATTTCTATTGATGGGGCCAAAGGTGTTCTTTTTAATGTTAGCGGCGGTTCTGATTTGGCTATGGCCGAAATTAATGAAGCGGCCAAAATCATTACTGAATCAATTGACCCAGAAGCCAAAGTTATTTTCGGCGCAGTCATGGATGATAGATTAAAGAAAGGCGAAATAAAAGTGACGGTAATCGCCACTGGTTTTGACGAAGGATTTTTAAGAAAGAGCGAAACAAGAATTCAGGATATTTCTCCAATGAGCAGAGGCAAGATTGAGGAAAAAAACATTAAAAAGCCAATTGCTAAGCCGACTATTACTCCAATTGAGGAGCCAGAAGATGAATGGGATATCCCGGCTTTTATTCGTCGGAAAATGAAATAGTTTTTGGCAAAAACAGCTAACTGGTTTTCGGTGGCTGTTTTTGAATTTCTTCTGATTTGACCGGTTTGAGGAATTAGAGTAAAATACCAAGACAATTCTATTAAAAACTTATGTCTAAAAATAAAAAAAGCTTTACTCAAGTTAAAAAAAGAGACGGTCTAATTGTTGAGTTTGACCAATCCAAAATCACTATAGCTATTTATAAAGCTTTGACATCTACTGATAAAGGCAGTAAGAAAGTTGCTCAAAAATTATCTGACCAAGTCGTCAGTCTTTTAAGAAGAAGATTAAGAAACGGAGAGATTCCGGAGATTGAACAGATTCAGGATATTGTTGAAGAAGTTTTGATTATTAATGAGTATAGCGAAACGGCCAAAGCCTATATTCTTTACCGCGAGCAGCATCGCCGGATTAGAGAAGCCAGCACAGCGATTGATGAAGCGGTTGATTTGGTTGATAACTATATTAAGGAAGCTGATTGGCAAGTCAAAGAAAATGCCAACATGGCTTTTTCTCTACAAGGATTAAATCATTATTTAGTTTCCGGAGTAGCCAAAAGATACTGGCTTAGTAAAATTTATCCCCAAGAGATTAGAGAATTAGTCAATAATGGAGATTTCCATATTCATGATTTAGATAGCTTGAGCTGTTATTGTCAGGGTTGGGATCTTTATGATTTGCTTCTAAAGGGTTTTGGCGGAGTTAAGGGGAAAATTGAGACTAAGCCAGCCAAGCATTTCCGGGTAGCTTTGGGACATTTGGTTAATTTCTTTTACACGCTTCAAGGAGAAACGGCCGGAGCCGAAGCAGTCAGCAATTTTGATACTCTTTTAGCTCCTTTTATCCGTTATGATAATTTAAATTACCAGCAGGTTAAACAAGCGATGCAGGAGTTTCTTTTTAATTGTTCAGTGCCAACCCGAGTCGGATTTCAAACGCCTTTTATTAATGTCACTTTGGATATTAATCCTTCTCCGTCTTTTGCCAGTCAGCCGATAATTATTGGCGGCAAGCCGCAAAAAGAAACTTACGGCGAATTTCAGGAAGAAATGAATATTTTTAACCGGGCTTTTTATGAATGTCTGATAGAAGGAGATAAGAATGGACGGCCCTTTACTTTTCCCATTCCCACAGTTTCAATTACCAATGATTTTGACTGGCAGGATTCTTCTTTGGATTTAATGTGGGAAGCAAGCGCCAAATACGGAATAAATTATTTTTCTAATTTTCTCCAATCAGATATGAATCCGGACGATGTCAGGGCGATGTGCAAATTGCCTACATGTCAAATTATCTATAAAAATGCTGCCGGCGAGATTGCCAAAACAGAAATTAGAAGAATTGTTGAGGATTTTCTGAAAAGAAATAACCCAATAGAAATTTTGATTAACGGAAAATTTAAATCGGTCAAAGATGTAATTAAATTGAAATTAGAAAATGAAGATATTTTAGAGATAACCTTGAACAACGGTCTAATAGATAAAATGACAATGGATCACCCTTCGGTGATTATTAAAGATGGAAAATTAGAAAGGATAGAGAGTAGAAATTTAGAAATAGGAGATGAATTCCCAATTGCTAAGAGTTCTTACGAGGGAAGATTGGGTGATTTTGACTTAGGGAGAATAGTCGGTCTTTTTATCGGCGATGGTTGGTTATCTCATAATAATGCGACGGTAAATTTTGTATTTAATAAGAACGAGAAAAGATTAGCTGAATTTATAGAGTTAATATCAATAGAAAGATTCGCAACTTATACTACAATTCATTCTAATGAAAGACATAATTATTTTAAAATTTCGATAGCGAGTAGAGCATTGTCAGAATTGATTAAAGAATACGTAAGAGGAGGAAATTCTTTAGATAAGAGAATAAATTCTAAGACTTTCGCGCGTTCTATTGATTTCAGAAAAGGAGTAATTATTGGAGTAGTCGAGAGTGATGGATTTGTTGATCGGGAGAAAGATTGTATTGTTCTTCATTTGGGTAACGGAGATTTGGTCTTAGATACTTTAATGCTGGCTCGGACATTAGGAGTGAATACCACCTATTATGAATCAAAAAACAGAACAGGAAATAAAAAGAAAATCGGATATAATTTAAGGTTTGCCGGGGATATCCCCGAATGGTTTAAAAATCATTTTAAGATAAGCAAGAGAAAAAATCTAAAATATAAAGAATATAGAGATTTTTACGGGGTAAAAATAAAGAAAATAGAAAAAATCAAATATACTGGTTATGTATATGATTTCGAGATAGGAGACAAGCAACATCTTTTTCAGTTAGCTAATGGGATAATTACTCATAATTGTTGCCGGCTTCGCCTTGACAAGAAGGAGCTTTATCGCCGGGCGGGCGGATTATTCGGGGCGGGCGCTCTGACTGGTTCAATTGGCGTAGTTACCATTAATTTGCCCCGAATTGGCTATTTATCAAAAACCAGAAAGGATTTCTTTGACCGATTAGCCGGGCTTATGGATTTAGCCAAAGATTCTCTGGAAATTAAAAGGAAAGTTTTGGAAAGATTTATGAACATGGGCCTTTATCCTTATTCGACTTTCTATTTAAGCGGAGTTAAAAAGATGAGAGGAAATTATTTCGGCAATCACTTTTCCACCATTGGTTTGGTCGGGATGAATGAAGCTCTGCTTAATTTTATGGGAGTGGATATTGGTTCTAATCGGGGAAGAAAATTTACTTTGGAAATCCTTGATTTTATGAGAAATAGGTTAATCAATTACCAGGAAGAAACCGATAGTCTTTACAATCTTGAGGCCACTCCGGCTGAGGGAACCGCCTATCGCTTGGCTCTTAATGATAAAGCCCAATATCCGGATATTATTGCGGCTGGCACTAAAAAGACCCCTTATTACACTAATTCCACCATGCTGCCGGTTAATTATACTAATGATGTTTTTGAAGCCCTAAAACTGCAGGATGAAATCCAGACCAAATATACCGGCGGAGTGGTTTTTCACGCTTTCATGGGTGAAAAAATCAATCAAATAGAATCAGTTAAGAGTTTAGTCAAAACAGTCTTTAGTAAATTCCACTTGCCCTATTTCACTTTAACCCCGACTTTTTCCATTTGCCCCCATCATGGCTATCTTTCAGGCGAGTACTTTATTTGTCCCAAATGCGTAGTTAAGCAGCCTTGCGAGGTCTATTCGCGGGTAGTTGGCTACATTCGACCAGTCCAGCAATGGCATTCAGGCAAACAACAGGAGTTTAAAGATCGGAAATTATTTAAAATTAGATAAGAGATCCTTGTTAATATCATGCTTATTGGCGGTCTGGAAAAACTAAGTTTGATTGATTATCCAGGCAAGTTAGCGGCTGTGGTTTTTACTTCAGGTTGTAATTTCCGCTGTCCTTTTTGTCAGAATCCGGAATTAGTTAATGTTAGGAAAATAAAAAAGCAGCCCCGAATCAAAGAGGATGCTTTTTTTGATTTTTTAAAATCGCGCCAGGGTCTTTTGGAGGGAGTTTGTCTGACCGGCGGCGAACCGACTATTCAAACTGATTTAATTGATTTTGTTAGGAAAATAAAGCGATTAGGGTTTTTGGTTAAGTTGGATACCAATGGCAGTAATCCGGAAATATTGAAAAAGCTTTTTCAGGAAAAGCTTTTGGATTTTATTGCCATGGACATTAAGTCTTCCAAAGAAAGATATTCAGAAGCGATTAATCAAAAAATTGATTTTGAAAAAATTCAGGAAAGCATTAAATTAATCAAACAAAGCAAAATAGATTATGAATTCAGGACTACTTTAGTGCCGGGTTTGGTGGACGAGGGAGAAATAAGAAAAATCGGGCAATGGCTCAAAGGAGCCGAATCATTTGTTTTACAGCAATTCAGGCCAGAAAAAACCCTAGACCCAGCTTATCAGAAAATCAAACCCTATTCTCAAGAAAAACTTAAAAAACTATTTGAAATCGTCCTGCCTTACTTCCCAAAAGTAGAATTAAGGGGAATATGACTAAATCCAATCTTATAATTTTTTCAATTATCCACAATGATAGATAGTTTAATTAGAATAAATGGCATGGTATAATAAAAATGTATGAATCAAGAATTACAAAATAACTCATTGACCAAACACGAACAAGAAGTCACAGAAAATGTCAGCCAGAGTCCTCGCCAAAGTTCTAATATCAAATGGTTGTTAGTAATTTTAGGCATTCTTATTATCGCTGGAGGATGCTTTTTTGTTTATTGGAAGACTATCAAACCACAGCCCGGGATTCCGACCAGAATACCGTCGATTATTCCAGAAGCTTTAGCTGAAAGATTCGCTACTTATGAAGAAGTGCCAGTTAATATTACTCCTCAAATTCCAGCTTATACCGTAGCTTCAGATTTAAGTAATACCATCAATAAAGATGACTTTGAGTTGTCGAATAAAGCAAAAGAACTTTTAGTTAAAAATGCTTTTGTGGTTGTTTCAACAAAAGCTAAAGAATTTTTTAGTGTATATAAGGATAGAACTATTTACGAAGAGAATCGTTATCATCACACTCCCAGTTTTATTACTACTGATTCAATGCTCCATAATTACCATTTAGCTTTTGATCATTTATTGAGGGTTTTAGAAAAAGATGAATTATACCAGGCATTAACCGATTTAAGTTACGAAATGTTAAAGGCCTCTCAGGATCAGTACGAACAATTAAAAGGTACTGAGTGGGAAAATGCTGCTAAAAGGAATGTTGCTTTTTTTATGATACCTGATAAAATCCTCTATCCTGAAGCAGAGATTCCTGATTATGTTAGAGAGGAAGTAGAAAAAGAATTAGATTTAATTGAAAGACATGAAGGAATTAACCAGTCTTTTGTCTTGAATATAGATGTTGACCCGACAGAAGGTATTTGGATTGAGACTCCACAAAGGTTACAGCCATTAGAAATTTATAAAGAGGATTATTCTCAGTATGTTCCTAGGGGTCATTATACTAAAAGCGAAGAATTAGGAAAATATTTTAAGGCAATGATGTGGTATGGTCGGATGACTTTTCGATTAAAGAGTCCAGATGAGACTAAATCGGCTGTTTTGATTACTCTGGCTCTTAAAGAGTCAGCTGATAGATATAATTCTTGGGATAGAATCTATGAGCCAACTGTTTTCTTTGTCGGCAAGAGCGATGATATCTCTTTTTATGACTATTACGATATTCTTAAAGAAATTTATGGTGCGGACCAGATGACTTTATCTTTAGTGATTAATGATAATTCTAAATTTGGTTCGTTTTTAGAAAAAGCTAAAGATCTATCACCACCTCAAATCAACTCTATACCAATTTTTGCTCCAGGGATTCAGCCAGACAGAGAAGAGGAAATAAAAGGATTCCGTTTTATGGGGCAAAGATTTACTATTGATGCCTCTATTTTCCAGCGGTTAATGTATAGAGAAGTTGGCGATAAGGAGCATACTTGTCAAAGCGATCCAGCTAAATGGGCTTTATGTCCTATTTCACGATGTTTGCCTAAGGGCTTGGATATCCCGGCTGCTATGGGTTCTAGCGAGGCATTAAATCTTTTAGAAAATCAGGGTGAATTGGATTACGCTTGCTATTCAGAAAATATGACTAAGATGAAAAATTATATTGCTTCTTTGGATACGACTATTTGGACCCAAAATCTTTATTGGGGTTGGCTTTATTCTTTGTTGACTCTAGGAAAAGAAAAGCCAGACGGGTATCCTGCTTTTATGAAAAATTTGGCTTGGATTCGTAAAGAGTTGAATGCCTATTTGGGTAGCTGGACAGAATTAAAGCGCGATACAATTTTATACAGCAAGCAGCCTATGGCAGAGTTAGGCGGGGGTGGCGATTGGACAGAAGAAAAAGTTGATGATCGTGGTTATGTAGAACCTAATCCTTATGTCTATGCCCGATTAGCCTCGTTATTAAAGATGACCAAAGAAGGTCTTCAAATAAGGAATTTACTTTCTGACGAGAATAAAGAATTTTTAGAAAGATTAGAAACATTAGCATTATCTTTAAAAACTATTTCTGAAAAAGAATTGAACAATATTTTGCCTACTGATGAAGAATTTGATTTGATTAGAACTTATGGCGGTTCTTTGGAGCATATTTGGTTAGACGCCTATAAGGATAGAGGAATTGTATCAGCCAGACAACAATTAGATGAAGAACCAGCTCCAATTGTAGCTGATGTGGCGACTGATCCTAATGGTATTTGCCTTGAAGAAGCCACTGGTAACATCTTCGAAATTTATGTAGTTGTGCCAGTGGAAGGTATATTAAGAATTGCCAAAGGCGGTGTTTATTCCCATTACGAATTCCAACAGCCGATAGCGAATCGTTTGACTGATGAAGCTTGGCGGGAAATACTGAAAAAAGGAGAAGAGCCCGATTTGGCCGAATGGACCAATGTATTTATTGCTCAATAAAGATGAATGAACAAAGATTTATTCTTAAGATTATTTATCTGCGTTGGTGTCGTTTTAACAATCATTGTTTTAGCTATTTTTTTTCAAGTTGACCAGGAATTGATTATTGAATCGTCGGTGAAAAAGCCAGAGGTGGAAGATCACATTGATTTAACCTCTGGTTTTTTAATTGAAGAAAAACAAGAGGAACCAATTATAACTTTATTGGCTGTCGGAGATATTATGCTTTCACGAACGGTAGCCCAAAAGATAAAAGAATACCAAGATTACAAGTATCCATTTCTTAAAACTGCTGAGTTGATTAAACAAGCTGATATAGCATTTGGTAATTTAGAAGGTCCGATTACCCAAGGAAGAAGTATTAATATCTTCGAGATGATTTTTCGAGCCGACATAAAGACTGTAGAAGGTCTAAAATATGCTGGGTTTGATATTTTATCTCTGGCTAATAATCATAGTTTTGATTTTGGCGCTCAAGGGTTAAAAGATACTTTTCAATATTTAAATAAATCAGGCATTAATTATGTGGGAGCCGGCGAAAATCGACAAGAAGCTCGCCACTCTAAGATTTTAGAAATTAATGGAATTAAAATAGCTTTTTTAGCGTATACAGATAGTATTTTTACATCAACCACTTGTCAGGCAAAACAGGATCAGTCGGGTGTGGTTTTTATGGAAATTTCTGAAATGGAAAAAGATATTGTTTTAGCTAAATCTTTAAGCGATTTAGTTGTAGTTTTAATGCATTCAGGTACGGAATATGCTGATCAACCTAATAGTAAACAAATTAGTTTTGCCCATACGGCGATTGACGCCGGAGCGGATTTAGTTATTGGTCATCATCCTCATGTAATTCAGAAGATAGAAAAATATAAAGGCAAATACGTATTCTATAGTTTAGGTAATTTTGTCTTTGATCAAATGTGGTCAAGAAAAACCAGAGAAGGATTGATTGCTAAAATAGTTTTAGATAAAGAGGAAATAAGAGAAATTATACTTATCCCTGTTTTAATAGAAAATTATGGTCAACCAAGGATTTTAGATAGTCGGGAAGTGCAAGATATTTTAAAAAAATTAGATACACCTTTTCAATGGCAAGAAGTTTTTTATTGGGATGATCGTTACTATCAAGAAAAGAATGAAGGATATGTTTATTCAACAACTAAAAAAGGTAAATTTACTCATCAGGAAGTAGATTTAGATAACGATGGCCAGGTTGAAAAGGTAATCTTGGATCAAGGGAAGGTTCAAATATTAAAAAGTGATAAAATAATATGGCAAAGCGACCCAGCTTGGCAAGTAGATAATCTGGTTTTAGCTGATCTAAATTATGATGGCAGACCGGAGATTAATATGTCGCTTTGGAAAAAAGGCAACTATGGAGATGATTTGCCGTTTTGGCTTGAAGAAAATACCGAGGAATGGGGTAATCATCTATTCGTTTATGGATGGAGAAAGGGGAAAATAGAACCATTTTGGTGTTCTTCAACTTTAGATGCTCCAATCAAAGAAATGGTCACCGGAGATGTTAATGGAGATGGCAAGTTAGAGTTAATGACCTTAGAGGGTAATTATGAAGATTTAGGAAATGATTGGGCAGAATATCTAGCTATTTGGTCTTGGGATGATTGGGGATTTTTTAATGATTATAGAAGTGACGAAGGGCGATATCATAATTTATTCATTAGAGATGAAAATAATGATGGGGTTTCTGATATCGTCTTACTCAACTTTTATGAAGAATAAATTAATATTATTTTTAATATTCATAGAATTAGGAATTATTGGATTCGGTATTTACATTTATCCATCTGTTTTTAAATTAGAAGCTAGAGTGGAGTATAGGACAAGTGCTGAAGTTGGTCAGGAAATAGTTATTCTTTTTAATCAACCAGTAATTATTGCTTCTTTTGAGAAACATTTTTTAATTGACCCTGAAATTAATGGGGAATTGACTTGGCTTGATTCTAATAGAGAATTACACATTGTTCCGGTAGGGGAATTAGAGGACGATACTATTTATCAACTTGATTTAGGTGGAGTCCGAAGTTTTGCTTTGACTCGTTTTAAAAAGAAATCTTTTTCTTTTTATATTCCGCCAAACAAGCCGGTTTTAGTTGTTCTAAATCCAGAATTACAAATATTACCTTTAAGTAAGGATATTCTTTTTGAAAAGACAGATGGAACACTAGTAGAAATTAATCAAGCTCGAATTACTGAAGGAAAATATATTGATATCGATTCATCTGATATGCTTTTAACTGTTTTTAACAATGGTCAACCGATAGTAGTTTATGAAGTAGCGGCCATTGGTAATCCTTGGAGTCGGCCTACACCTAAAGGCAGTTTTAGTGTTCTTCATAAAGAGGAAAACCATTTTTCTAGAAAATCTTATGTTTGGATGCCTTGGAGTATTCATTTTTATGGTGATTACTATATCCACGAGATACCTTATTGGTTTAATGGGCAGAAGGTAACTTCAAAGTATTCTGGCGGTTGTGTTCGTTTGCCAATTGATGCTGCTAAGTTAGTTTATGACTGGGCAGAAATAGGAATGCCTGTTTTAATTTACTAACGATAGTCTTTCTTGGATATTTTTATGTTATGATATAAATAATGACTGGTTCTAGAATTTTTATTTACCTCTGTTTGATCTTTATTGTTGCTATTTTTGTCTATTCTCTTATTAAAGCTCCTCAAGGAAATGAGGAGCTTTATCAGTATTATGATCAGGAAACTAATTTTACGGGTGTTATTATCGGCGAACCAGAACAAAGAATCAATCAACAAAAATTTGAGTTTGAGTCCGACCTCTGGAAAGGAAAAATCTTAATTACCACAGAACTTTATCCTCAATATCATTATGGCGATAAGTTAGAAATATTTGGCAAGCTTCAAGAGCCAGCTGTTTTTGAGGATTTTGATTACCGAGAATATCTGGCTAAAGATGAAATCTATTTAGTGATCTATTGGCCAGTAATCAATCGCCTAGCTGAAAACCAGGGGAATTGGCTTTATCAATCTATTTTTAGTTTCAAGGACAAATTAAGAAATATTATTGAGCAATCTCTTTTGCCGCCCCAGTCATCTATTCTTAAGGCGGTTTTTCTGGGCGACCGGTTCGGCCTTTCCGATGAGCTTAAAGAAAAGCTGAATATTTCCGGCACCCGGCATATTGTCGCTATTTCTGGTATGCATATGATTATTATGACCCAGATATTATTATTTTTAGGATTGGGGATTGGTCTTTGGCGCGGCCAGGCCTTTTATTTTGTCCTGATTCTTTTAATTCTCTATATTATCATGATTGGCGCGCCGGCTTCGGCGGTCCGGGCCGGAATTATGGCTGGCTTGCTTTTATTGGCCCAGAAAATCGGTCGTTTGCGCAGCGCTGACCGGGCCGTGGTCCTGGCCGCGGCCATTATGCTGATTATTAATCCTTGGTTATTAAAATCAGATGTTGGTTTTCAGCTTTCTTTTATAGCTACTTTAAGTGTTATTTATCTTAAGCCGATTCTGGATAATAAGATTAAATCTTGGCCTAATCCCTTGAGAATAAAAGATATTCTGACCATGACCTTAGCCGCTCAATTAGGCGCTTTACCCCTTTTGATTTTTCATTTTGGACGGCTTTCTTTAATTTCGCCTCTGGCTAATTTGTTAATTGTTCCTTTATTGCCTATGATAATGGTATTGGGAATGATTTTGGTTTTTGCTGGTTTAATCTGGCTGGGTTTGGCTAATCTGGTTGCCTGGCCGGCTTGGCTTTTATTAACTTATCTGATTAAAGTAATTGATTATTCATCAAGCTTGCCTCTGGCGGCGATTGAATTCAGGAATATTTCAATAATAATTTTAATCAGCTATTATCTTATTTTGGGTTGGTGGGTTTGGCATAGAAAAAGCCAATTTATTAATTATGTTTTTCAAAAAACGTAAGACCAATTATTTTATTCTGATAATTATTTTTTCCGGGACTATCTTCATCTGGTCAGCGATATTTTCCCAAGTCCCGGATAGTGTTCTGGAACTTCATTTCTTTAGTGTGGGACAGGGCGACGCGATTTTTATTGAAACACCGAGCCACAAGCAGATTTTAATTGATGGCGGGCCGGATAAAAGCATTTTAGAGAAATTAAATCAAGTAATGCCTTTTTGGGACAGAGAGATTGATTTGATGATTTTAACTCACCCTGACGCGGACCACGTCACCGGCTTAATCGAAGTTTTAAAATATTTTAAAATCAACCATATTTTATTCAGCGGCTTGGACAAAGAGACGGCTGTTTATCGGGAGTGGCAGGAAATGATTAAACAAAAAGGAATCCCTTTGAGTTTAGCTCAGACCGGCCAGAAAATTATTTTCCCAGACCAAGTTGTTTTGGAGATTTTTTGGCCCGACCAGAGAATAATCAGTAATTATTTTGAGCCGACTAATAATGTTTCGGTAGTCGGACAACTGATTTACGGAGCTTCGGAAATTCTTTTAACCGGCGATATTGAGAAAAAAGTCGAGACTTATTTATTGACCCAGAATTTTAATTTAGAATCAGATGTTTTGAAAATCGCGCACCATGGCAGTAAAACTTCAACCAGCAATAATTTTCTAGAGGCAGTTAATCCTCAAATAGCGGTTATTTCGGTAGGCGAAAACAATCGTTATCAGCACCCCAGCCAGGAAATTTTAGAGCGATTAAAGAATATTCTGGTTTACCGGACTGACCAGCTGGGCGATATTGAGATTTCGACTGACGGCCGTTTATTCAGAACTAGAACAGAAAAATAAGCTTGGCAGAGATGATTTTTTGTGCTAAGTTAGTCAATATGCGGGATTACAAAAAAGATTTTCCTTTAATTAAACTTAAAAAACCGGGGCTTAAGAAAAAGTTTGATTTGGCTGACTATAAAGGCAGATTGCAATATTACAAGGCCAAAGCTGGTCCTGAAATCAATCTTTTGAAGAAATACTTTAAGAAAAGTACTTTTATCGCCTATTTCCTAGGCAAGAAAAACGCTGGCAAGGGGACTTATACCAAATTGATAATGGATATTTTTGGCAGCGGTAAAATCGGGCATATTTCCGTAGGTGATGTGGTCCGAAAAGCTGAACAGGAATTAAAAAACCAAAGAAGCAAAAAGCAGTTATTGGATTATTTGGGGAAGAATTACCGCGGCTATATTTCAATTGACCAGGCAATTAATGCTTTGGCTAATAGAACAACCAAGGGTTTGTTGCCAACTGAACTTATCATCACTTTAATTAAGAGAGAAATAGATGGTCAAGAGAAAAAGACTTTATTTATCGATGGTTTGCCCAGGGAATTAGATCAGGTCTCTTATGCCTTGTTTTTCAGGGATTTAATTAATTACCGGGAAGACCAAGATCTTTTTATTAATATTGATTTGCCCGAATCAGTTATTGAAGCCAGAATGAAAAACCGGGTTATTTGTCCTAAATGCCATACGCCGAGAAACCCCAAACTGCATCCAACCAAAAAAGTGGGCTATGATAAGAATAAAAAAGAATTCTATTTAATCTGCGATAATCCCCAATGCGAGAATGTCCGAATGGTCGGTAAAGAGGGTGATGAATTGGGTTTAGAAGCAATCAGAGAAAGACTGAATAAGGACCAGAAATTAATGGACGTGATTTTTTCTTTACATGGCATCCCTAAGATTCTTTTACAGAATTCAATTCCAGTGGAAACAGCTAAACAATATGTTGATGATTATGAAATAACGCCTGAATATTATTACCAATGGGATGAAAAAAGTAAAAAGGTTAAGACTTTAGAAAAGCCCTGGGTTGTTAAAGACGACCAAGACAGAAAAGTATATAGCTTATTAGCTTCTCCGGTGGCTGTTACTTTAATCAAACAACTAGTCAAAGTTCTAGGATTAAGATAACCTAGTTTTTCGCGCGCTGAACGAAGCTCGAACCTCGCCGTCTATTAAAATTTCGTCCATAATCATCTTTAAAACGGATTACATCATTTTCTCGCATTTGACCAAAGGCCGTTTCCAGAATCCATGAATTTTCGAGCCCGGTTATTCTATGCTTTTCTTTTTTATTTATTTTCACAAATTCTCCCTCTTTAA
>JBDRKH010000068.1:0-6348 GCA_043814195.1 Patescibacteria group bacterium | reverse complement strand
GTCTTGATAAAAATCCAAATGACCAGAATGTTTCCATAGTTTGTCGCTGGCAATATGGGGCGTGACTACTGGCTGATACCCTCTTGCTAAATAGGTATTAAAAGCGAATTCCATTATTTTATGGCGGATAAAGGCTCCTTTGGGCAGCCAAAGAGGCAAGCCCGCGCCTACTTCATTGTTAAAAGCAAATAATTCTAATTTCTGTCCCAGGACACGATGGTCTCTTTTTTCCGCTTCTTGTTGTTGTTTGAGATACTGATTTAATTCTTTTTTGGTATTAAAAGCCACTCCATAAACTCTCTGGAGCATTTTATTTTTCTCATTGCCTTTCCAGTATGCTCCGGCTAGAGAAGTCAATTTAAAAGCCTCGGGTTTAATCTCTCGGGCTGATTTAATATGGGGACCCTTGCATAAATCAATAAAATCGCCAGCTTGATAAATAGTTACTTTTTTATTTTTTTCTTTTTTTAAATCTTGAATCAATTCTAGTTTGTAGGGTTGATTTCTGAAGATTTTTTTCGCTTCTTCAAAACTAACTTCTTTTTTCTCAAACTTTATGTCTTTTTTAATCAATTCTTTAATTTTCTTTTCTATTTTAGGCAAATCTTCAGGCTTAAGAGAGCAAGGTAAATCAAAATCATAATAAAAGCCGTTTTCAATAGTCGGGCCAATGCCAAATTTAACCCCTTTAAAGAGCTGATTAACGGCGGCGGCCATCAGATGAGCCGTTGAATGGCGAATAACCTCAATTTTATCAGACATATTTTTTATTCTAACACTTTAACACTATCGCAAAGGATTTTCAAGTTGCCGTCTCGGTCGCTTAGTCGGCCGCTGACCAAAACCACCTTTTCTTCCTGCCAGACAGTGGCGGTTTGTTCCAGAACGGTCGGGAAAACTAAAGCTTCAATTCGGCCGGTCATATCTTCTATTTCTACAAAAAGCATGGGCTGGCCAGTCCGGGTATTAACTTTTTGAATCTTGTTTATCACTCCGCCGACATTTATCCGATGGCCAACCTCTCTTTTAGAAAGCGCCTGACAGGGATAGGCGGTTCGGGTTAATTGGTCTTGATATTCTTTTAAGGGATGTTCGGAGATATAAAGGCCGAGCAATTCTTTTTCCCAGCTTAAACATTCTTTTTTAGTGGCTGCTTCAACCTGCGGCAATTTTAAAGAAGGAGTATTTATTTGAGTTTGTCCTTCAAAAAGACTGGTTTGTCCATTTTGCCTGGCGCGTTGGGTTTCTCGGGCTAAATTGAGCATTTGGTCCATAGCGGCTAAAAGTTGATTTCTTTCGCCAAAATCATCCATTGCCCCGCATTTAACCATGCTTTCCAAAGATTTTTTATTAAGGTCTTTGGACTGGACCCGCTCAATAAAATCAGCGATTGATTGGTAAATCCCGTTTTTCTTTCTTTCTTGGACAATCGCTTCCACTACATTATGACCAACATTTTTAATTGCCTTTAGTCCGAAATGGATGGTTTTTTCGCTGGCTTTGGCAAAACTTTGTTCGCTTCCATTGATATTGGGCGGCAGGACTGTAATATTCATATTTCGGCATTCATTAACCAGAAAAGCGATTCTTTCAATATCATTCATTTCCGAGCTCATGGTCGCCGCCATAAATTCAGTTGGATAATTAGCTTTAAGATAAGCAGTTTGGTAACCGATCAGGGCATAGCAGGTCGCATGACTTTTATTAAATCCGTATTGAGCAAAGGGTTCGACTGTCTGCCAAATTTGCTTGGCAATCTTAGAAGTAATTTTATTCTTAATCATGCCTTCAACCATTTTTTCTCTTTGTTCATCAAGTAATTTCTTGATTTTTTTGCCCACTGCTTTTCTCAAGACATCAGCTTCAGGTAAAGTAAAACCGGCCAAATCTCGGGCAATCTGCATTAGCTGTTCTTGATAGACGCAAATACCATAAGTATCTTCCAAAATGGGCTTAAGTTTAGGATGAAGATATTTAATTTCTCTAAGACCATGTTTACGAGCAATAAATTCAGGAATAAATTCTATCGGTCCTGGTCGGTAAAGAGCAACCATCGCAATAATATCTTCAAATTGAGTTGGTTTAAGTTCTTTAAGATGTTTTTTGAAGCCTTGGGATTCTAATTGGAAAACACCAGTCGTGTTGCCTTGTTGAAATAATTGAAAGGTTTTTTGGTCATTAAAAGGAAGTGTATCTAAGTCAATTTTTTGTCCGGTTAATTCTTCAATGGTATTAATAGTATTTTGGATAACAGTTAAGGTTCTTAAGCCCAAAAAGTCCATTTTCAATAATCCCAAATCTTCAATTGAATGCATTTCATATTGAGTGATAATTAATTCTTCGTCTTGGGTCGGATGCTGGGTAGGCACCAGATTATCAAGCGGGTCTTTGGTGATGACCACTCCAGCCGCGTGAGTGGAGGCATGGCGAGCTACTCCCTCCAGCTTTTTAGCCATATCAATCAGGCGTTTGGTATTTTCATCTGATTGATAATCATTTCTTAGTTCAGGCGATTGACTGATTGCTTTGTCCAAGCTAAAGCCAAAAGGAATCATTTTAGCTACCTGGTCGCAGAAATTATAGGAAAAGCCAAGGGCTCGACCCACATCTCGAACCGCGGCCCGGGCCGCCATCGTCCCAAAAGTAATAATCTGAGCAACATGGTCGTTCCCGTATTTCTGGGAAACATATTCAATGACATCGTCTCTGCGGTCATCAGCAAAATCCAAATCAATATCCGGCATGGAGATTCTCTCCTCGTTCAAAAACCTTTCGAAAAGTAAATCGTATTCCAACGGATCAATATTAGTAATACCTAACAGATAGGAAACAAGGGAACTGGCCGCGCTGCCTCGACCAGGACCCACTCCGATATTTTGACTTTTCGCCCAGTTAACAAAATCAGCCACAATAAGAAAATAGGAAACAAAACCAGTTTTTTTAATTACCTTTAGTTCGTAGTCAAACCGGTCTATAATTTTCTGATTGACTTTTTCTCCAAATTTCTTAGTCAGTCCTTTTTGAGTCAGTTCTTTTAAATACTGGTCAGCTGTTTTCCCATTAGGCACTTCAAAATGAGGCAATTGATATTGGCCCAGCTCAAATTCAAACTCGCATTTATCAACAATCTCTTGGGTATTCTCAAGCGCTTCGGGAATATCCTTGAAATCTTTAATCATTTGTTCTTGGGAACGAAGAGAAAAATCATCTGACTTCATGGTTATCCGGTCTCGGTCTTCTAGTTTTTTGTCAGTCTGAATGCTCATTAAAACATCCTGGGCTTCGGCGTCTTCTGATTTAACATAATGAACATCATTAGTGGCAATCAAAGGAATTTTATATTTCCGACTCATTTTAATTAAGGCGTCATCAACTGGTTTTTGTTCCGCTAGACCGGGATGATGCTGAAGTTCTAAATAGAAGTTGCCTTTGCCAAAAATATCTTGGTATTCCAAAGCTGATTTTTCGGCTTGCTCTATTTGGCCATTAATGATGGTTCTGGGAATTTCTCCGGACAGACAGGCCGAGGCGCCGATTAATCCTCGGGCATGTTTTTTAAGCAGTTCTTTATCAATTCTGGGTTTGTAGTAAAATCCTTCCAGATGAGCTTGGGTAGTGAGCTTGACTAAGTTTTGATAACCTTTTTTGTCTTTGACTAAAAGAATCAAATGATATCGTTTATTATCAATATTCGGTCTTTTTTGATGCATGCCTTCAGGCGCCAAGTAAACTTCGCAGCCCAGAATCGGCTTCATCCCTCTTTTCTTGGCTTTTTGAAAAAACTCAACTAAGCCATACATTGAACCATGGTCAGTTAAAGCCAAAGAAGGCATTTTTAATTCCTGACAAGCGTCTAAAAGCTGGTCAATTTTAGCCAGTCCGTCTAAAAGAGAATAGTGGGAGTGAACATGTAAATGGGTAAATTTCATAAACTGACTTGATTATAGCACTTTTAATTTTTCTGGCAAACAGCGGCTTGAAAACCAGTTATTTTAACGCTATACTAGAAAGATATGGATAAACCAGCAGCTAAAAAGAGAATTGAACAGCTCTGCCAGGTGATTAATCACCATAATTATTTATATCACGTTTTAGATAAGCCGGAGCTAAGCGACGCCGCTTTTGATTCATTGAAACATGAATTGCGTAATTTAGAGCAAGAGTTTCCTGATTTGATTGCTCCAGATTCACCGACCCAGCGAGTCAGCGGTCAAGCTTTAGATAAATTTACCAAAGTTCGCCACAAAAAACGCATGCTCTCTTTAGAGGATGTTTTTTATCTTGAAGAACTTCAGGACTGGGAGGAGCGAATTAAAAAAAAGTTTCAAGTTTCAAGTTTCAAGTTTCAGGGTTTTGATTATCTGGCTGAACTAAAGATTGATGGATTTGCTATTGCCTTGATTTATCAAGATGGAGTTTTTGTCCAAGGGGCAACTCGGGGCGATAGCAGAATCGGCGAAGATGTTACCCAAAACCTGAAAACTATCAGTTCTATTCCTTTGAAACTGGAAATTCGGCAAAAACTGCCTTCAGTTGAGATAGAGAGAAAGACCAAGAATCTATTAATTAAAGGAGGAATTATTGTCCGGGGCGAAGTCTATATGACCAAGAAAACCTTTGAAAAAATTAATCAGGAGCGGGAAAAACAGGGTTTATCGCTTTATGCTAATCCGCGCAATACCGCCGCCGGCAGTATTCGTCAGTTAGACCCGAAAATGGCCGCTTCCCGCCAACTGGATTTTTTAGCCTACGATTTGATTACTGATTTGGGCCAGAAAAATCATCAGCAAGAACATCAGATAGCGCGGGCTTTAGGTTTTAAGACCGGTTTAGAGCAATATTGTCCTGATTTGGAAGCAGTGGTTGAATTTTGGGAGAAAATCAAGAGAACCAGAGAAAAATTAGCTTATCAAATTGATGGTTTGGTGGTGAATGTTAATAGTAACGCGCTTTTTGATAAAATGGGCGTAGTGGGCAAAGCGCCAAGAGGCGCCATTGCCTTTAAATTTCCAGCCAAAGAAGCCACTAGTATTGTTGAGGATATTGTGGTTCAGGTTGGCCGGACCGGAGCTTTGACACCGGTGGCGGTTTTAGAGCCAGTCAGAATTGGCGGCACTTTGATTACTCGGGCAACTTTACATAATCAGGATGAAATTAATCGGTTAGATGTCCGGATAGGTGATACAGTGGTGGTCCAGCGAGCCGGCGATGTGATTCCTGACATTGTTAGGGTGATTAAAAAAATGAGAAGCGGTCAGGAAAAGAAATTTAAAATGCCTGAGCAGTGTCCGGCTTGCGGCGGCAAAGTAGTCAGGCCCAAAGGCGAAGTGGTTCATCGCTGCGCTAATTCTAGATGCGGCTTAATCCAGAAAAAGAGGATTATCCACTTTGCTTCCAAGAAAGGTTTTAAGATTGAAGGCCTGGGTCCGAAAATTGTTAATCAATTAATGGATCAGAGTTTGATTTCCGACCCGGCTGATATTTTTGTCTTAAAGCAGGGCGATTTAATTCCCTTGGAAAGATTTGCCGAGAAATCAGCCAATAATTTAGTTGAGGCAATTGAAAAGAGCAAAAAGATTTCTTTAGATAAGTTTATCTTTGCTTTGGGCATTCGCCATGCGGGAGAGGAAACAGCCATTAATCTGGTTCAATATTTTGGCAGTTTGGAAAAACTGGAAAAAGCCGACCTAGAAGAGCTTTTCAAAGTCAAAGATATTGGCCAAATAGTTGCTCAAAGTGTTTTTCAATGGTTTAATAGTAAGAAGAATCAGAATTTGATTAAAAGAATAATTGAGAGCGGAGTAGAAGTTGGTCAAGTTAAAACATTTCAGAGAAAGCTAGCTGGTTTAGTTTTTGTCTTGACCGGTGAATTAAATAAATTCACCCGGGAACAAGCCAAAGAAAAAATCAGACAATTAGGCGGCGATATTTCCAGTTCAGTTTCTAAAGAAACAGATTTTGTCGTGGCTGGCAAAGAACCAGGGTCTAAATATGATAAGGCTCAAAAATTAGGCGTGAAAATAATTAGGGAGAAGGAGTTTTTGGAGATGATAAAATGATAACCAAAAAACAAATTGAACATGTGGCTAAATTAGCCAGATTGGGATTAGCCGAGAAAGAAAAACAGAAGTTTAAAAAAGAACTTTCGGCTATTTTAGATTTTGTCAACCAGTTGAATCAGGTTGAGGCTGATAAGGTCGCGCCAACCGCTCAAGTGACTGGTTTGGAAAATATCAGCCGACAAGACAAAGCGCGGGCTAAAACTAAGCAGGAAATAGATAAATTATTGAGTTTGGCGCCGGAAACAAAAGGAAGATATGTTAAAGTAAAAGCTGTTTTGTAATATGC
>JBDRKH010000067.1:0-2617 GCA_043814195.1 Patescibacteria group bacterium | reverse complement strand
TATTTCCCGGACAATAATCCAGGGGTCTTTAATGTGTTCCAAAACCGATTCGCAAACTACTGCGTCCACCGAATTATCCTTAAAAGGAAGCTTGGTAATATCAGCCACGATATCAACGCCGGCAAAGGGATAAAAATCAACATTAATAACATCTCGCCTGACTGATCTAATCCCGGAACCAAGATTAAGAATGATTTTATCTTCTCCTAAATCTTTGATAACTTTCTTGGGACGCCTGCCCACCGCCGAAGCGCCAAGAGTATAATATAGAATATTAAATATAATCGGATATTTTTTAAAAAAAACTTTTAATTTATTGACAATGGCGTCGCTGCTTGATTCCTTAAAACCTTCGCCCGGTTTTTCTAAAAGATACGGCTGGCCGTTGATGACTGGATATTCTCTCTGGCAATTATGGCAAACCAGCTTTTCTCCAACCAGACCTAATTCCTTCAAACAATTGATACAAGCTAAATTGTCTAATAATTTTTGTTTAATCATTTTATCTCTTTTTTAAACTTGCTTCCTATGTCCTGAAAATCTATGTCAATTTTAGAAACGCTTACCTGATGTTTTCCGGTCCGGACCATTGGAATATCGTCAACAAAATTGACATTGATTATTGTATTATTTCCTAAAAAATTACTTAATTTAGACAATGATCCCCGGAATAAATCTTCATCAAAACTGACTGCCTTAACGATTTTCAGGTCTACTTTGCCCAGCTCCTCCTGAACCACCTGATATTGATTAATGATATGGTCGTAATCTTTAAACCAGTGGCCAAAAAGCGAACTGGGCACATAATTATTATTAGCTCCAAAAATAATTGACTGGACCCTTCCTTCAATTTTCCCGATTCTGGGCAATCCCCGGCCGCAGGCGCAAAGAATAGTATTATCCATAGCCACAGCCAAATCTCCGATCCGATAGCGAATAAAAGGCATACAATAATTATCCAAATCAGTGATGACCACTTCGCCCATTTCGCCTGGCTGGGCTGGCCGCCCATCTTTTAAAATCTCAACAATATAATTCTCGGCCACAATATGATGACCGTCATGAGCTTCGCATTCATAAGCAATCCCGGAAAACTCACGACTGCCATATTTATCAAAAATACCACAACCAAATTCCTGTTCAATGATTTGTCGGCTATGGTCGGGTAAAGCTTGGGCCGAAGAAAGAATGGCTTTCGGCCGAAATCCTTTTAATTTATGGTTTTTAACATAGTGGGCTAAAAAATTGAATGCTTCGGCGTATCCATCAATCAGAATCGGCTTGAATCTTTGAACTTTATAAAGATAATTTTTAATACTTTCATCTGACATTTCGAAAACAGGAATAAACAACCGACGATTAAACCAGGCGTCAAGACGCTCCTTGATTATTTGCAACCGAGACATGCCAATAGTTTGATGCCAAAAACGAGTTTGCCTGTCGCCAAACCGATACCCTGTCCATTCCATGCTCCTTTGGGTGGCGGCCCATCGCTTCTCCAGTTGATATTTATCAGCATAACAAACCAGAGGTTCGCCGGTAGAGCCGCTGGTAGTAATTTTAAGAATTTCCTTTTTATTATGATTATCAGACATTAAGTCAAAATATAAATTCTGGCGAATGGTTTTTTTATCTAAAAATGGCAATTTTTGCAAATCTTCTATTGTCTGGATATCTGACGGCTTGATGCCCAATTTATCAAATATTTCCCTATAAAAAGCGACGTGGTGATAAGAATGATGGATTAGCTTACGAAGCTTTAGCTCCTGTAATTTTTTGATTTGGTCTAAGGAAAGCCACTGGCTCTTTTTTAATTCTTGATAATAAATTTTACTATCTCTGGATATCATCCAATGATGCAGTGGCATACAAGCCATATAAATATTAAAGAAATGACGGCGCCAGCCAATCAGTGTTTCCTGATACTTTGAGGAGGGATTCTCTAAAATAAATTCCTTTAAAATTGTTTCTTTTTTGCTTATAAAACGAAATTCAAAAAGGCCTTTTACTAAGTCCCATAAAGCCAACACAACTACTTTTATGGGCAGTTTGGGTATAAAGGACTTCCCGAGCCGACGCTTTTCAAAGAGCGTTTCTATTTCCCTAATCGTGTATCCTTTGGCTTTGGCGGCCACCGTAATAAATGTTTGAAAATATCGATATTTATAGCGATAGCGCAAAATATCTTCCAGAACCTCTCGACGACAAATGACAAAACCGCATTTATTATCTTTTTGGCTCATGCTAAAAAGGAAATTAAGCAAGAAATTTAATCCTTTGCTTAAGAAAAAACTAAGATTTCTGGCTCGGCCAATAGAACTCCGAAATCCTTGAACCATATCAGCTCGGGTAATCTTGATTTCACGATAAAGGCGCCCCACATCTTCGGGTAAATTTTGGAGGTCGCTGTCAATAAGACAAACATACTCGCCTTGAGAGGCGGCTAATCCCGTTTTCCAACCACCGACCATCCGCTTATTTTCCTTATGATGACAAGCCGTGACATTCTGAAATTGCTTAGCGAATTTATCAATAATTTCCCCGGTATTGTCTTTGCTGGCATCATTAATCAGGACAATCTCTCCATTAATGTTCCTTTTGGTAAAAACATTTTGCA
>JBDRKH010000066.1:0-7180 GCA_043814195.1 Patescibacteria group bacterium | reverse complement strand
CAGCCATGGCTTTTTCCTCGGTCAGTGTTGTTTCTAATTCACTTTTAATGAAGAGATATTCACCCGCCCCATACAAAGAATAAATTCTCTTTAAGGGTGGCAATATAAGCCCAATCTTCTAAGGTTTGCATAAATTGCGGGTTCGGGTGAACACTTGACAAAGGCATGCCTTTTATGTATGCTGTTTTTGGTTCTTGTCAATATAAAATAAAACAGAAAGGGGGTTAGAGGGTTTAGAAGCGCCTGAAAGTATTCCAAAGAAAGGAGACTGAAGATGAAGAGAAGATTGATAATGTTTTGTCTTTTGGGTATTTTGGTAGTTTGCGGATTTAGTGAGAAAGTTTTGTCTTTTGAGCTAAGGCCGTACCTTGAAATCGGCGCCCAGATTATGAATGAGCCAGGAGACCATGGCGATAGGTCAAATATCGGCATAGGCGTCGAGGCTTTATTTAATAAAGGCGACTTGGACTATTGGGTCAATCTGGGATTATGGTCGACTTTTGAAGCGACTGATGAAAAACTGTCAGCTCCCACCGGCGCCAAGCATCTTTCTTTTGGCGGGAGGTATAAATTATGCCAAATGGATAACGGAATCGCCATTAGTCCGTTTTTTACCCTTGGCTGGGAAACTTGGCAAAGGAATTTAAATCCCGGCCCCGAATATATTAATAGATTTGAAGACATCGAATTTTTGTCTGCCCATATGGGGGCAAGGTTCCAATATGATAGATTTTTTTTAGATCTTGGAGCAACCTATCCATTTTGGAACAAAACAGACAGAGCTAACCTTGATGGGAAGCCCGGATACGCGCTCTTTTTGGGATACAAAACTAAAATGGCTGTTTTCGGAATTTTCGGCCAAAACATATGTTTTGCCGGAGATGAAAATCAGCCTAGTTTTGATTTCCATCGGATTGGAGCGAGTATGATGTTTAGGATACCATTCTGAATATCTGAATATCATTCTCTGAACAAATAACAACCTTTTGCAGAAATGCTTAAGGTTGTTTAATGTGTTCTGAGTCGCTAATCTGATTAGATTTTAGAAAAGTTCCGTCAACACAGCTTCTATAACCTTTTGAGGTCGCGCAGCTTCCGCATAAACCAATTCCGCATTTTGTCAAAAAATCTATTGAAGAATAGATTTTTTCCAAATTTATACTCCTGCTTTCTTTTTGAATGGCGTCTTCTATCATTGGTTTTGGGCCGCAATTGACACAATATTCAGGTTGAGTATTTTTGATGATTTTTTCCAAATCGTCAGTCACTATTCCTTTTTGACCCATTTCTCCGTTTTTAGTAGTTAAGTATATTTTTTCACACACGCTTTCAAATTTTTGGCAGGATAAATGATTTTTGTCCTTTGCTCCTAATAAGGCCATTGTCCCTTTGTTCCTTTTGGCAAAAAGATAAAGCGCGGCAATGCCTGTTCCGCCTCCGACCAGCAGTGTTTTTCCGTTAATGGTTGGCGAATTTCCATAAGGACCTCTGATATAAACAGCATCTTCCTTGTTTAATTTTGATAATTCATTGGTAAAATATCCCTTTTTTTGTATCAGTAAACTCATTGGCTCGTCATCAAAAACCGAAAATGGTTTTTCTCCTTTTTCCGGCAGCCAAGCAAAAACAAATTGTCCTGGCTCCGCTTTTATCTCTCTGTCAAATCCCAGCAAAAACAAATCATCCGCCAACTGCTTGTTTTCTTTCACTTGATATTTTTGGTAATCCATATTTACTTTTGTCTTTAGAAACTTAGCGGCGTTGTTTGTCTTATTTTCAATGTCTTTGGATAATTCGTAAAAATATTCTTTGATTTCATCTGTTTTAAGACCAGCCAGCGCTGAACCGATTCCAAAATAATCAGCGCCGGCTTCTTTGTATTTTTTTATGTCGCCCGCAGTTGATATTCCGCCGCAAGCGATAATCGGCAAGTTTGTCATTTGACGGATTTTCTTTACGCAGTTTAATCCAATTTCCAAAATTGCTTTGCCGGATATTCCGCCTACTTTATTTGAAAGAACCGGGTAGTCATTGTGGAGATAAGTTTCCGGACCCTTTGTATTGATCGCCGTTATTCCATTGGCTCCTCCTCGCAGCGCATGTTTGACGGTTTTTTCTATATCAAGATTTGGTGAAATTTTAACAAGTGTTGGTTTGCCTAACGAAGATATTCTTCTGGTTATCTTTTCCACCAGTTCATTTTCTGCTCCGATGGTTTGGCCATATTTATCGGAATGCGGACAGGAAATATTTAATTCAAAACCATCGGCCTGGCTAAGTAATTTTTTAGCCACTTGTTCAAATTCATTTTCATTGCTGCCAAAAATTGAAATTAACAGGAATTTATCCTTTGGAATTTTTGCTCCCCGTAATTTTTTAGCAAATTCGTCTGCCCCTGGGTTTGTCAGGCCAACCGCGTTAATAAATGAAAGCGGAGCATATTGAGCAATGATCGGTTCTTTATTCCCTTCTTTTGGCCTGGGTCCAATACTTTTTGTTGTTAAAATCCCGATTTCCGGGATTTCATTTCCGATTTTTCCAAGTACCTCAATTTCAGTGCTAACAATTCCCGATGGGATAGTGAAAATCCCGCTAATTTCTTTGCCGAATAGTTTATATTTATTTTTCATATTTATATTATACTAAAAATTGAGAAAATTTCGAATTTTTAAAAAAACAATAACACAGACTAACTATTATACGTCTAGCATTGGTAAGAAGTTATTGGATAATCTCCTTTGAATAGTTTTGCTAGGCTTGACTTTATTTTTATAATCTGATATGTTTCTTTGTAGTAAGTAACTTATTCTTTTTTTCCTTACATAAATTAATAAGTGTCAGGGTTAAAATATCGAATAAGAGAGGTCGACTTACTCCTTAATAATTATTTATGCAAGGAAAAATATGGCGAAAAAATTATATGTTGGTGGCTTATCTTATGATACCACCGAAGATACGTTAAAGGATTTATTTGCTCAAGCCGGAAGCGTAGAATCAGTCGCAGTCA
Organism: Patescibacteria group bacterium; assembly: GCA_043814195.1. Taxonomy (GTDB): domain Bacteria; phylum Patescibacteriota; class Minisyncoccia; order Portnoybacterales; family UBA2143; genus JBDRKH01. The sequence continues at coordinate 4,173 of JBDRKH010000066.1, read as the reverse complement.
TTACTGATAAAATGTCAGGCCGCTCCAAGGGATTTGGCTTCGTGGAAATGTCCAGTGACGAAGAAGCCCAAAAAGCAATTGAAATGTTTAACGGCAAAGAGATTGATGGACGAACCGTTACGGTTAACGAAGCTCGTCCTATGGAAGATCGTCCGCGCTCAGGCGGTTTTAACCGTGGAGGCGGAGGCGGAGGCGGAGGTCGCAGCTTTGGCGGCAATCGAAGGAGAGATTGGTAAAGACACCGATAAAACCCCGTGAAAACGGGGTTTTATCTTACCTGTGGATTATTGGACTTGACTTAGTTTTTTGATTAGAATAAGATATTTTTAACAATTAGATAACTAAAGTTATCAAGAGCGCAGAGAAGGGAACTGGCCCGATGATTCTGCGGACAACCTTTTAAATTATTTTTAAAAAAGGTGTCAATTCCAGCCCCACTAGTCGAAGTTGGGGAAAGATAATTAATCGATTAAGAGATCTTTCCCTTGGGAAAGTTTTTTTAATTGAAAAAATAATCATATGTTCAATAATACAAAAGTTTATACGATTGAAAGCGTGACGGCCGGGCATCCAGACAAGGTTTGCGATCAGGTTTCTGACGCGATTTTGGATGCCTGTTTAGCTCAAGACCCTTATAGCCGAGTGGCCGTAGAAAGTTTTGGCGGTCACGGAGTCTTAGTGATTGGAGGAGAGGTAACTACTAAGGCCAAAGTCAATTTTAAGAAAATTGGCGAAGATACTTATCGGAAGATTGGTTATAACGATAAGTTAAAAGTTATTGTTAATATCACCAAGCAATCGCCCGACATTGCCCAGGGAGTTGATATTGATGGAGCGGGCGATCAGGGGATAATGTACGGTTATGCGACCAATGAGACTAAAGAGTTTTTGCCCAAAGGAGTTGTTTTGGCTCATAAATTAACCAAGGGCTTGGAAGATTTAAGAAAAAGTAAAAAAATCTCCTGGCTGGGTCCTGATGGAAAATCCCAAGTGACCTTTAATAACAGCAAGTTAAAAACAATTTTGATTAGTTGCCAGCATAAGGATAGTATTTCTCAAGAAGAAATCCGTAATTCTTTGACTAAAACTTTAATTAGACCGATGCTCGATGGTTCATTTGAAAATACAGAGATTTTAGTCAATCCGACCGGAAAATTTACTGTTGGCGGATTTGCGGCTGATACGGGATTGACTGGCCGCAAGATTATGGTTGATACTTATGGCGGAATTATTCCTCATGGCGGGGGATGTTTTTCCGGCAAAGACCCGACCAAGGTGGACCGGTCCGCCGCTTATATGGCTCGTTTTGCCGCTAAGAATATCGTGGCTAACGGCTATGCCCCAAAATGTCTGGTTTCCGTGGCTTATGCCATTGGCCGAGATAAACCTTTGATGGTGGAGGCGACAGACGAAAAAGGCAAAAGCTTAGCTTCTTTAATTAGAAAGAGATTTGATTTTCGACCTAAGGCGATAATTGAAAGATTGGATTTGCGCCGGCCAATTTATTATCAGACGGCCAGCTATGGCCATTTTGGCAAGCCGGATTTGCCCTGGGAAGAAATAGTAACTGATATCTAGAAAATCTTTTTTTAAATCGCCCCGTAATCCTGCGGGGCGATTTCAGTTTTTTAAAAGATAGGGTATAATTATTATTATGATGGAACAAATTATTTTGGGCATTGTTCAGGGAATCGCTGAATGGCTGCCGGTCAGCTCCGAAGGATTGCTGGTTTTGATTAAGACAAATTTCTTTGCCGGCGCGGGGATGGAGGGATTAATCAAACAAGCTTTATTTTTACATTTAGGGACATTTTTAGCCGCCCTTTTTTATTTCCGAAAAGATGTGGGGGCTTTTTTAAAAACTTTGATAAGTTATCGGTCGGCTGACCAGAAGAAAAAGAAATTATTCAATTTTTTATTAATCAGTACAATTATTACCGGACTTTTAGGTTATAGTTTATTAAAATTATTTGTTGGTTTGGAGTCGCATTTGGAATTAACCGGCAAAATTATCACTCTGTTAATTGGCTTGCTGTTGATAGTTAATGCTTTTTTCCAGCTTAAAGCAAAAAACCAGGGCTTTAAGCAGATTCGAGACTTAAAAATAGGCGATAGTGTTTTGTTGGGGATGATGCAGGGTTTGGCGGTTTTGCCAGGTTTGTCCCGGTCTGGATTAACTGTTTCCAGTTTGCTTTTAAAAAGATTTGATGAGACAGTTGCCTTAAAATTGAGCTTTTTGATGAGTCTGCCCGTAGTTTTGGCCGGCAATATTATTCTTAATTGGCGAGCTTTCGCTTTTTCTTGGGAAAGCTTTTTGGGCTTAGTTTTTTCTTTTATTTTCGGCTTATTAACTATCAGCTTGTTATTGCGCTTGGCCCGGAAAATTAATTTTGGCTGGTTTGTCCTGATTTTTGGAGGATTGGTGCTTGCTTCGGCGTTTGTTTAATAGTTGCTTTCCGGAATATTTTTTGGTAATATATTAATAATATGGCGTCGCAGGAAAAATTAGCCAAGGAATTGGAAAAGCTTTCTAAAAAGTTTCTTGACAGAGACAAAAGAAAGGAACTTTTGAGTTCTTTGGAAGGAGATAAGACCGAATGGTTTTATTGGACTTCGGAGATGAAAAATATTTTTAAGCATCTGGATAAAAGCCAAGGACTTAAGTTTTTCGGACTTTTATTGTTATTGGAGCAAAAACCAGACAGTCAGTTCAATCAGAATAATCTTAAGAAGTTTTTGATTGATAAAACGGAGTTTTACAAATATTATGATTTTGATTTGGATAAGAAACTGGCTGAAAAAGAGAAATCCGAGAGAAAACTTTGGATTAGCAAGTTTTTTCGTCTATTTATCAGCCGTTCTTTTTTGGGAATTTTAATTTTATGTTTGATTGTCGGTTTTATTCTTTGGTTCTATTTAGACCGAGGAAGCTGTTTGGAATTTGTTAATGGGGTAGTCGGCCCATTTTTAAAAGCAATTAGATAAATCTTTTATGGAAAAAACAAAACATTCGCTTATCAGAACAATTTATCTTTATTTATTCGCCTTAGTCGGTTTGGTTTTATTAGTTATCGGCACGGTTAATTTCATCAATATGGCTCTCAAGGCCTATGTTTTTACCAAAGCCGAGGATGAGGAGCGGTTATATAAAATAACGCCGCCCATGCCAGAAAGAATTGATCAAGTTAAAGAGATTGCCCAAGGAGAGGAAGTCAAATTAACTAATGACCAATTATATTCAATCAAAAGCTGGTTAATTGATTATCAGACTTGGAAAGAGAGAAGTGAGAAAATTGATCCAATCCTTTCCCGAAGGCACCGCGATGCTTCAATTAACTTGTCTCTGATTATTGTTGGTCTGCCTCTGTTCCTTTATCATTGGCGGATTATTAGAAAAGAAACTAAAAATAAGTAGAAATAATATGGATACATTCAAAGATAAATTAGTCCCGCCAGGCGGGATTATCCCCGGCGCGCCGCGTCCAATATGAGCGGCACGTTTTAGTTTGACATTAATCATCTTTTAAATTATATTCTGATTATGAAGAAAAAACTAATTATCACTGTCAGCATTCTGGTTATTGTTATCGGGGGCTATTTGGCTTTCAGGGGGATTTTTGGACAAAAAGATTCAAATTACACTAAAATTCCAGTGGCCAGAGGCGAGGTGGCGGAAATCGTTTCAGTTACCGGCACAGTTATCCCGGCCAAAGAGATAGATTTACAGTTTGAAAGCGCTGGTAAAATCAGCCGGATTGAAAATAAAGTGGGTGATAAAGTTCTGACCGGTCAAGTTTTAGTCAGATTAGAAGCAGGCGAATTAAACGCTCAATTGCAATCCTATCAGGCAGCTTTGGATAAAGCTGAAGCTAAATTATCCCAGACTTTGGCTGGCGCTCGTTCTGAAGATATTCAGGTTTATCAGGCAGCCGTTGACAGCGCTCAAGTGACAGCGGCTGGCAAAGAACAAGCTCTGATTGATGCCCAGAAAGACACGGATAATGATTTGAAAGAAGCTTATGAAGATGCTTTGGATATTTTAAAGACTTCTTATACCAAGGCGGACCAAGCGCTTTTAATTGTTTTTAAGGGAGTCAGAGAAAGTTATTTTTATGACAGCAGCCAACTAACTTTTAGTGTTAAAGAAAAGGAAAATATCGCTAAAGATGATTT
>JBDRKH010000065.1:0-11719 GCA_043814195.1 Patescibacteria group bacterium | reverse complement strand
TCGGTTTAAATCAGACTAATTTTGACCAGTGTTTTGATACTAAGCGATACGAAGACCGGGCTAATACTTGGTTTGAGCAGGCAACCGAAGCTGGCGTAAGCGGCACGCCAACCTTTTTTATTAATGACCAACAGATAGTTGGCAATCAGCCGATTTCTGTTTTTGAGCAGGCGATTGAACAAGCGCTTGGACAAACTCAATAATGTTTTTTAATAATTAAAAAGGGGGGGTGATTTCAGATGAGAATTAATGCTGAAGAAATCAAAAAAATGGCTCGAAAAGTCCCGGAAAGTTTATCTTCCTTGGGAGTGGATATCAGCGATCCAAAAAAGAGATTTGAAAAGATACTTCAGAAATCTCAAGATAAGAAAGAAACAATATCTTACCTTTCTCTTAGAAGTCATAGACTGTATGGCGATTTTGTAGTCATCGTTGAAAAGAACAACAAATACGATTTTGTTGGGGTAAAAATTGGTGAATCCAAGGAAGAAGTTGAATGGATACAAAAAAAACAATCAGAAGCAAGAATGAAGCTCAAGCTTAATGGCCGAAAATTCATAGAAAAGTTAGTTATACTAGTTGATCGTTTGGAAACAGACGAGGAACTAGAAAAGAATTGGGAAAAAACCATTAGGCAATTTAAAGAATCCTGACCATAATAAATTTTAATCGGTCAGGATTTTTTTGTTTTTGATTTTTATGATATAATATTTTTATGGAGCTGATTATTGAGGAAAAACAGATTCAAGAATGGCTGGCTGATTTGAAAAGGAGTTTTAAAGTATTTGACACCGAGAAATCGGTTTTGCCAGCCAAACAATTTTTTTTCCCGCCTAAGGAGGATATTTTTATTTTTGATAAAAAAGCGGGAAAACTGACCAGCTTGGATTCTTCTAGAGAAATTATTATTGTCTGTTATCATCTTGGCCAGTTAGAAGCGATGACCCAGCTGGATGAAATTATGGAAAAGCCCAATCCCGATTTTTTTTATTGGCAGAAGCGGAAGAAGTCGGTTTTGATTGGTATTATTGACCATTCATTCAAAATTGCGCCGGGCGGAGATTTAATTTTGGAAAAAATCAATTCTCAGGAATATCGGACCTGGGTTTTAAGCAAAAAAGGCCGAGCAATAATCAAGGACAAATTTTTTAAAAAAATCAAAAAGCCGTTGATTAGAAATTATCCGGCTGAACCCAATCCGCTTAAAGAAATGCTTTTAGATTCGGAACTATTGGCCGAAGCAGTGGAATGGTCTTGGCGGAATAATTATAAGATTTGGGATGAGCTGGCTGAAAAGTGTTTGGGTTGCGGGATTTGCACTTATGTTTGCCCGGTTTGTCATTGTTTTTTCATGGAAGACAGAGTTAGTTTGGATAATAGTCAATGTTCGCGCTGCCGTTCTTGGGACGCTTGCGCCTTGCCGGGCTTTGCTCAAATAGCGGGCGGACATAATTTTCATCCGACGATTAAGGAGCGTTATTATAACTGGTTTTATCATAAGTTTGTCCGGGCTTACCAAGAATACGGCAAAGCCCAATGTGTGGCTTGCGGACAATGCGCCCGGAATTGTCCGGCTGGGATTAAAATTAGCGAGGTAATCAATGAAATCGTCAGTGATTATAAAAAAAGCGTCACCGGGTAGTGATAAAATTAAGTCTCCGTAGTGACGCTTATTTATATTTATAAGTTAGAAATTATTTGAGAGATTCCGGCAAGCGCAGTTTCTAAAGAATCGTTATTAACGACTATAAAATCTGCTTTGCCTTTAATTTTTTTAAGCCCCGCCGTTTTAAGAAAGTCATCACGAAAATTAAGTTCTTCTATAGCTTCTTTTACTGGTTTATTTATACGCCTTGTCATTCTTTTAACGCGTATATTCTTATTAGATGTTAAGAGAATAGTGATAACTTTCGTTTCGGGCAATTCTGATGATAAGAAAGAATGCATCTTTGGTCCATAATGCGCATCAATGATTACACCCTTGCTTTTAGTAAGGGATTTTATCTGACGAATTGTTTCTAGTGTGGTTTCTTTGATAAAAATTTCTTTCCCAACATCTCTTAGCCAGTGACGAGCGCGTTTATACCCCTTAGAAAAAGCTATGTTTTTGTAAATTATATGTTGTTCCATTAAATCAAAGCCATACAAATCAGACAACTTTTTAGAGATTATTGATTTGCCCGAGCAGCTGAATCCAGCAAGAACTACGATAAGGAATTTCGACTTTTTCATTACTATTTTCTCCTTATTCGGATGTATTCCGTAATGCCATGTATTCTTAGAGATGTGTTAAATGTAGGAATATTAGCAGATGAAACCCAGCGTAAATATGAGACGTTGAAGGTTTTATGAGTTTCGTTTGTTCTGGCTCTCATTATATTTGAATGGTCAATTCTGAAAGAAAATTGACTTCCATCAGGAAAAAGAATAATGGGGTTGCCATTATATCTTTCGGGATATTGACGATTTGAGAGAGATACTAGATGAGAAATATTCCCGGCTTCTATTGATTTATATACATCATTTGCCGAAATTCGAGCAAAACGCCTTATCTGCATGTTATCTTGTGTGGATATAGCATAAAAAAGCAACATCATATTATTGGTGACGGAACTAAAATGTCCCCAAACCCAATCAGAAACAAATTCTTGAATTGTTATGTTGCCCCATTGATGATCTTGATAAACTACACTTTCTAAAGCAATCTCTTGGCCGCCAATCGTAATTTTCCCCTTAAAGATTCCGAGTGGTATATTTACAATCCAGTAGTTATTTTTATACAAGAGACCATTATTAAGAATTAAAGGTTGAGTGATTTTAGTAATCAGTCCGTTTAGAGCGACGTCCGAAGAAAAATTCAGGATTATTTTTAATTCTTTTTCTGTTTCGTAGAATAAGCTTCCGGCGATTTTTAAATGAGTTGCGTTTCGCACAATAGAATTATTCTTTAGAACTATTCGGTAGTATTTAGGTTTGGTTTTTGGGAAATAGACTGACATAGAGATATACGGATCTTTAGATAAACCGAAAATATCTGTCTCATGAAGAACTATATTTATCGCAATTCCTGTTGTTGTTACAAAATGAAAATACCACCATTCAAAATACCATTCGTCGTTTGTTCGGTGCGAACCATTGATTAATTGATGCATTTTATTTCTCCTTGTTAATGTACTTTTATCTGTGTTAAACTTATGCCAATGATTATACATAAAGTACTTACAATTACAAGTTCGATTATAAAAAACAACAAGAACGAAATTCTTTTGCTAAAGCGAGGCGGAACAAAGACATTCCAAAATTATTGGCAGCTTCCAGAGGGTAAATTGGAGTCAACCGAAAGACCAATAGAGGCCTTAAAAGAGAAATCAGAGAAGAAATCAGCCAAACTATTAAAAAAGCGGATTTAATCAAGGTATCCAAAAGCAATCTTAATATAAATGGGATCAAATACTTAGTCATACGATTAGTTTTTTTGGTAGAATTAAAATCAAGGGATGTTAAATTAAGTAAAGAACATTCAGATTTTGGGTGGTTTGATAATGAAAGAATTAGAAGAAAAAAGCTTCTTCCAGGAATAAAAGAGGTTTTAAATTAGATAGCAGGTGATTATGAAAAACCTCTATAAACCATTTAAAGTTAAAATCAAAAAGATTGAAGAACATTCCAGTAATGTTAAGCTTTTTCGCCTTGCCTCGCCAAAGCTAAGCAAAGGCGGGTTTCGGAAAAATAAAGCTGGTTTGGTTTTTGAGCCGGGCCAGTTTGTTCTAGTTAGCCATTTTGGTTATGGGGAAGCGCCTTTCGGTATTGCCTCCTCGCCTTATCAGAATAAATATGTTGATTTGGTTATTAGGCGAGCCGGCATCCTGACTGAAGCGCTCCATCAATTAAAAGAGGGCGACGAAATATTTATGCGCGGCCCTTACGGTCATGGCTTTCCGATTAATTTTATGAGCGGTAAAGATGTAGTCATGATTACCGGTGGCTGCGGTATTCCGCCCATTGCCGCTTTAATTGAATATATTACGGCTAATCGGGATAAATTTAACCGGACTTATCTGATTTACGGGGCGCGCGCTCCGGCTGATTTATTAATGAAAAGCAAGTTAAAAAAATGGGAAAAAGACATTAGAATTATTTTAACCGTGGACCAGCCGGATAAAAACTGGAAAGGTTATGTCGGTATGGTTTCCGAAATGATTAGAGAAATCAGGATTGATTCATTGGACGCCGTAGCGGCCATGTGCGGGCCTGGGCCGATGATGGATGCTTTGGAGAAGATTTTAAGACCCTTGGGAATCGCTGACCGGAGAATCTTTGTGAATATGGAAAGAAAAATGCAGTGCGGCATTGGCAAGTGTCAGCATTGCGTGGTGGGTGATAAATATGTTTGTCAGGACGGCCCGGTCTTTAATTTCGACCAGATTGACAAAAGCTGGGATTAATAATGAACAAACCAAAAGTCGCTATTTTTGGATTTACGGACTGTGAAGGGTGCGAAGTGGAAATCATCTCTTTAAGAGAGAAGTTTTTGATTTTGGAAAAAAGAATAGATATTGATAATTGGCGGTTAGGCCAGGACCGGGCTGAACCCGGGCCTTATGATATTACTATTATTGAGGGAACGCCGATTACCAAGCAGGAAGTTGAAACCCTTAAAAAATTAAGAAAAGAATCAAAGATTTTGATTGGCTTAGGAACTTGCGCTTGTTTGGGCGGTATTCCGGCAATTCTTAATAAAAAAGAAAGAAAAAAATGGTATGAAAAGATTTATGGGGAAAATTATCAGCCGCGCGGAATCGATGCCCTGCCTTTGAGCGCCTATGTTCAAATTGATTTTTTAATTCATGGCTGTCCGGTTAATAAGCAAGAAGTCGTCCGGATTGTGGAAGATTTATTAGCTGGCAAAAAACCAAAATACCGCGGCTATTCAGTTTGTTTTGAATGTAAACAGGCTAATAATCCTTGCCGCTTATTAGACGGCAAACCCTGCTTAGGCCCGATTATTCAAGGCGGCTGCGAGGCAATTTGTATTAAAGGCGGTTCGCCCTGCTATGGCTGTTTTGGCTTGCGCCAGGAAGCGGAAATTAAAAATCTTTTGAAGATTCTTAATGAGATTACAGATAAAAAAGAAATTAACAGATATTTTTCAATGTTCCTAAGTAAAGTAAAATGAATAATTTCATTGCTAAAATTGAAGGGCATGGTAACCTGACCATAGATTGGAAAAAGAATCAGGTTAAGTTGAATATTCACGAAGGGGAGCGGCTTTTTGAAGGTTTGTTGGTTAATCGAACGGCTGAAGAAATGCATTGGATTACTCCGCGCATCTGCGGAATTTGTCCAGTGGCCCATAATTTAGCTTCTTTGGCAGCAGTCGAAGATGCTTTGGATATTAAAGTCAGCCAGACCACGAGTTTACTGCGCGATTTAATGCAGGCTGGTCAGATGATTCAATCTCATACTGTGCATCTTTTTTTCTTATCTTTACCTGATTATTTGGGCATTGACCGGGGTACAGAATTAGCTCAAAAAAATCCCAAGGTGTTTAAGGATGCTTTGGCTTTGAAAGAAGTTTCTGATGAGATTGTTCAAAGAGCGGCTGGTCGCGAGATTCACCCGACTACCAGTACGATTGGCGGATTCCATAAAACGCCAACTAAAGCCAGTTTAAAAAAATTATTGGAGAAACTGGAAAAAACAGAATCAGCCGCTAAAAAAACCATTGAGTTGGCTCTTGGCCTGGATTACCCGGAATTAAAAGTTGATTTGCAATTAGTCGCCCAAGCTGGTCGGGAAATAGTGGCGGTTTCTTCAAAAAATATTAAGGGGATAAAAACCTCATCAATTAGGAATTATAAAGAAACCATTGAGGAAGAAATCAGAGATTATTCCACCGCTAAGTTTGGTAAATATCGAGGCCAGGAAATGCTGGTCGGCGCTTTGGCTCGTTTGGCAATTTACCAGAATTATGACCAGAAGTATCAGTTGGATTTTACTAATCCTTTTCATAATAATTTAGCCCAGGCCATCGAGATTTTTATCTATTTTGAAAAAGCCCAGACAATCACCAGGCAATTATTAGAAATAGAAATCGATTCAACCATAGTTAAACCAAGCAAGAACCCGCCCTTAAAAGGAATTGGCGCGACTGAAGCGCCCCGGGGCGGCTTGTATCATGAAGTTCATTTAGACGAGAAAAGAATTATCACTCAAGCTAATATTATTACCCCGACTGTTCAAAACCTGACCTCAATTGAAAAAAGCGCCCGGGCTTTGTTAGGCCAAACAAAAAACCGCTCCCAAAAAGAATTGGAACGGCTTCTGGTAATGCTGGTTCGAGCCTATGATCCTTGTATCACTTGTTCGGTCCACTAATCATCTTCAGGATTTTCTCCGCTTCGCTTTTCTTGATTTTATTAATCGCCAAGTCATTGTGAACCAATAAATAATCGCCAATTTTGACATTCTTGAGTAAGTTTAAATTAACCCGATGTTGGTGGTCGCCCGATTGAATCACTGCCCAATCATTTTCTGTTTTAATAACTTTTAATGGAATTGCTAAACACATATAAATATATTATATTATAATTATGAACAAAAACAAAGGGTTTTTATTGGTTTTATCAACCGCTTTTATTTCTGGTCTGTCTGTGTTTATTAATAAGTTTGGGGTTAGCGTGATTAACCCTTATATTTTCACTGGCTTAAAAAATATTATTGTCGCTTTATTGATAATAAGCTGGATATTGATACTAAAGGACTGGAAGTTTTTAAAGGAATTAAAGAAAAAACAATGGCTATTGTTAATAGGGGTTGGATTGATTGGCGGCTCAATTCCTTTTCTTTTATTCTTTAAAGGGCTTTCTCTGACCACAGCCGCCCAAGGCGCTTTTATTCATAAGACTATGTTTATCTACGCAGCTATTTTAGCGGTTATTTTTTTGAAGGAAAAAATCAGCCGGGGATTTTTAATCGGCGGGCTGGGATTATTATTGGGCAATATCTTACTTCTGCGAATTATCCCTCATCAATTTGGTTTGGGAGATTTGCTAATTTTGATAGCCACTTTATTTTGGGCTGGGGAGAATGTTTTGAGTAAATATTTGCTGCGAGATTTGCCTTCGCGAATAGTAATTTGGGCAAGAATGTCTTTTGGTTCAATTTTTATTGTCTTATTTTGGTTGATGACTGGTCAAACCCATTTAGTCGCTTTTCTAAATTTAGAGCAATGGGCCTGGACTATGATTACGGCCATTTTCTTGTTTGGTTATGTGACGACTTGGTATGCTGGTTTGAAATACCTTTCTGTTTCTGTGGCCACCACCATTCTGCTCTTGGCTAGTCCGATTACTATTTTATTATCATTTTTCTTTTTGGGCGGCGGTTTAGCGGCTCAACAAATTATGGGTATAGGTTTAATTATCTTAAGTTTGGGTTTTATTCTGGGTATTAAATTATTGGCTAATAAAATCAAGAGTTTAATTTATGTCCGGACTTAGAAGGGCTTGTTTGTATTCATCGCCGCCTCAACAATTGGGTTTTTGCGGACCTGATGATAAAAAAGCATCTCATTTGCTTTTAAACAAGATTAGGGGCAGAAAAATAGATGAATTAAAATTAAGAAAAGTTTTAAGTCAGTTTATCGGCGCTTTCCAATACTATCAGATGATCGCCCAGGCCCATCAGATTAAGGATCCGTTTGCCGACCAAGTAGTTAAGGCCTATTGGTTAGGCAACCGGCTGCTAGACAAGTTTAAAGAAAAAATACCCCATCATAGTTATCATGTTTTAATGATTGGTTCAGTGACTGGCCGGATAAAATTTAATGACCAGCTACGCGACCTTTGCCGGATTGGCTGGGGTAAAGTCAAAGATAAGCCAATTAAATCTGGCCAGAAAAAATTAAAAATAACAGTAGATTACCAGCCGGTTATTAGAGAAAAAGGAAAATTTATTTTAGGGCCAGTCATTAAAAGGGAAGTTGATTGGGATAAGGATTATATTCCCGGGCTTAAATTAGGCCAGATAGTCAGCATTCATTGGAATCAAGCCATCGAAATTTTAAATGAAAATGAAGTTGATTTTTTAAGAAGATACACTCAAAAAACTTTGGATATTTATGGAAAAACAATATGATTTAATTATTATTGGCGGAGGGCCTGGGGCGATTACGGCCGGCATCTACGCGGCCCGGAAAAAAATCAAAACTCTTTTATTAACCAAGGACTGGAACGGCCAGATGAACTGGACTAATTTTATTGAAAATTATCCGGGTTTTGAATCAATTACTGGTCCGGAATTGGTTAAAAAAATGGTCGCCCATTTGGAAAAATACCGAGGCGATGCTTTTGATATCAAGGAAGGGACTGAAGTTAAAGAAATTGAGCGGGTCAGCGATTCCTTGATTAAAGTTAAAGCCAATGACCATATCTTTGAGGCAAAAGCTTTGATTGTTTCCACCGGCCGCCATTATCGAAAGCTGGGCGTGCCGGGCGAAGAAGAATTCGCTAATAAGGGAGTCAGTTATTGTCCGGTTTGCGACGCGCCCTTTTTTAAGGACAAGGAAGTAGCGGTGATTGGCGGGGGTAATGCCGGCGCGGAAACAGTTTTTGATTTATTAAAATACGCCAGTAAAATATATTTACTAGGGTCCAGAGATAAATTAAATTGCGATGATTGTTTTAGGGAGAGGATTATCAGAGAGCCAAAAGTTAGCGTTATTCTCCACGCTCAAGTTAAAGAAATCAAAGGCGAAAAATTTGTCAGTAGTTTGATTTATCAGGACAAAAAGACCGAGCAAACCAAAGAGCTTTCCGTCCAGGGTGTTTTTGTGGAAATCGGCACTATCGCTAATTCCACTTTGCTGGAAAATGTGGTAGAATTAAATAAGGCGGGGGAAATCAAGATTAATGCCAGGAATCAGACTTCCGCGCCTAATATTTTTGCGGCCGGCGATGTGACTGATATTTCCCATAAACAGGTTGTCATTGCCGCCGGGGAAGGCGCTAAAGCAGTTTTAAATGCCCAGGAATATTTAGAAAAGTTAAATTAAATTATTTACGCTATGCCAGAAAACAAAAAAATTCATTCTATTAGAGTATTTTCGACTCCCACCTGTCCATATTGTGTCACGCTTAAGGTTTATTTAGATGAAAAGGGCTTTGCCTACGAGGATATTGATGTGGCCAAAGATGACAAAGCGCGGGAAGAAATGGTCCAGCGTTCTGGGCAATTGGGCGTGCCGGTGATAGAAATTAACGGGCAAATGATTATTGGTTTTGAGAAAGCCAAAATTAACCAATTATTAGGGATTAAGGAGTAATTTTTTCTATGATTTATGATTAAAGTTGCTATTAATGGCTTTGGTCGGATTGGCCGGCCAGTTTTCCGCAGAATTTTGGATAAGCATTCTGATTTAGATGTGGTCGCTATCAATGATTTAACTAATACTAAGACCCTGGCCCATCTTTTAAAATACGATTCGCTTTACGGAACTTATGACAAATCAGTTGGCTATAATCAGGAGTCAATTGTGGTCAATAAAGAAGAATATCGGGTTTTGGCAGAAAAAGATCCAGCCAAATTGCCTTGGCGAAAACTAGAGGTTGATATTGTTTTGGAATGCACCGGGTTTTTTGCTGATTTTGAAGGAGCCAAAAAGCATCTTGAGGCCGGGGCGAACAAAGTGATTATTTCGGCGCCCAGTAAAAGCCCTGAGGTGCTTCATTTTGTTTTAGGGGTTAATCAGGATAGATTTGACCCTAAGAAAGATGAGGTTATTTCTATGGGTTCCTGCACGACCAACTGTCTGGCGCCAGTGGTTAAGATTTTGCATGATAATTTTGAAATTGAAAGCGGCTTAATGACTACGATTCATAGCTATACTAATGACCAGAAATTGCTTGATTTGCCCCATCGGGATTTAAGGCGGGCCAGGGCGGCGGCTTTATCTATGGTCCCGACGACCACCGGAGCGGTGATTGCGGTGACTAAAACCATTCCGGAATTAGAAGGAAAAATTAACGGCTTGGCTATTCGGGTGCCGACGCCGGTAGTTTCCTTGATTGATTTTGTGGCTAAAGTGAAGAAAGAAACTACCATCGAAGAAGTTAATGATACTTTTAAAAAATCCTCGGAGCAGCCGGAGTTAAAAGGGATTCTAGGGGTTGAAGATGCTTTATTGGTTTCAGTGGATTATCGGGGTAGTCAGTATTCAGCCGTTATTGATGCGGCTTCAACTATGGTTCAGAATAAAAATTTGGTTAAGATTTTGGCTTGGTATGATAACGAATGGGGTTATGCCTGTCGCTTGGCCGAGTTCACCGAGTTTATTGGAGGAAAACTATGATTTATCTAGGGGCTGACCATGCTGGTTTTCATCTTAAAGAAGAACTCAAGCAATATCTTGGGGAACTTGGCTATGAATATCAGGATTTAGGAGCAAAAGAATTTGAGCCTGAAGATGATTATTCGGATTATGCGCTGGAAGTGGCTAAAAAAGTGGCAGCTAAAGACGGGCTGGGTATTTTGATTTGCGCGACCGGCAGCGGTGTTTGTCTGGCGGCTAATAAAGTAAAAGACATACGGGCTTCGGTGGTTTGGAATGATTTTACCGCTTTGCAGGCGCGCGAGCATAATAACGCTAATGTTATTTGTCTGGCCGGCAAGGTTTTGGATTCAGAAACTGCTAAGAAGATTGTCCGGCTCTGGCTGGAAGCGGAATTTACCGGAGAGGAAAGACATGTTCGGCGGCTGGGAAAAGTTAAGGAGGCAGAGAAATGATTGAAATAATCCCGACAATTATTGCCAAAGATTTCCAGGAGCTAAAAGAAAAAATCGGCCGAGTAGAACTTTATGTTAATTGGGCGCAGTTAGATGTAATGGATGGTCAGTTTGTCAGCAATTCAACCTGGCCCTACATAGCGGGTAAAAATAATCCAGCTGATTTAAAAAATCTGGAAACTAATTTAAAATTAGAAGTTCATTTGATGGTTAAACAGCCGGAAGAGGTAATTGATGACTGGCTTGATTCAGGAGTTAAGCGGATTATTTTTCATTATGAAGCGACTGATAAGCATAAAGAGATAATTGACAAAATTAAAAAAGCCGGCTTAGAAGTCGGCATCGCTATCAATCCCGAAACTCCTATCGAAGTATTAGCGGAATTTTTAAATGTTTCAGGTTCCAAGTTTCAAGTTTCATTGATTCTAATTATGACCGTTGAGCCAGGTCAGGGCGGCCAGGGATTTTTAGATTATACTTTGTTTAAAATCAAAAAATTGCGCGAATCTTATCCAGATGTTAAAATAGAGGTGGATGGCGGGATAAACTTTAAAACCGCTCCTCAAGTTATTAAGGCGGGAGCTAATCTTTTAGCCAGCGGCACCGCTATTTTTAATAGCTCTGACATTAAGGAAGCGATTAATCGATTAAAAAAAGCTTGAATATGAAAGTCAAAGAAATAGAACAAATAGCCAATACTCTTCGTAAGGATGTGATTGAAATGTTAATTGAAGCCAAATCCGGCCATTCAGCCGGACCTTTGGGTATGGCTGATGTTTTTGCCGCTTTGTATTTCGGCGGAGTAGTTAAGTACGACGCCAAAAAGCCGGATTGGCCAGAGCGAGACATGGTCGTTCTTTCCAACGCCCATATTTGTCCGGTTTGGTATGCGGCTTTGGCCCGGGCTGGATATTTTCCGCTTAAAGAATTGAAA
>JBDRKH010000064.1:0-7826 GCA_043814195.1 Patescibacteria group bacterium | reverse complement strand
GGGCTCAATATTAAATTTATTTTGGCAGTTTTGACAGATTTTGGTTGTAGATTTGAACATAACTTTAAAATACGACCTCAAAAACAATCCAGAGGCTCGTCCTAACACAGAGAGGTCGTGCCTCTCAAGTACACCCTTGCTTCGCAAGGGATGTAGCTCTCGACGCACGACCTCGATATTGCTTCGCAAGGGACATCATTTTCTATGACAAGCCTCTTCGGCTTCAGGTCCTCGCGCCTTTTATTCCTTTTAATCTTTTTTCTCTAAAACTTCGTCTAAGGTTTCTCTTAATCCCTTGAGGTCAATTTCTTTTCTCTGCTTTTTATTTCTAAAAGAAGCTGGTTCTTTTTTAAGGGCTTCTCTCAAAGAAACAGCCGACGGAGTTTCAATCGCTTTTCGCTCGGGCGCTTTTCTTTCTCTTATTTCAGCCTTTTGCTCTTTGCCGAATTCAATGCCTAATTGACTTAAGGCGGTCTTTTGACCAATTTCCTCTTTGGGTGATTGAATAATCGGCCGGTGTTTTAATTCTAATTCTTCCCCTTTCTTAACCTTTTCCAAACAATCCTTGCAATAAATCGGCCGGCGGCCGTCCGGCTCAAAACTAACCTCGGTTTCTTTGCCGCAACTCCAGCAAATCACCTTATTTTTCTTAACGTCAGAAGAGGGTTTCTCTCTTTTAATAAATCTAGGCTCCTCCCCTTCTTCGCTTACTGCTCCGCTCCATTTGATAATTTTCTCTTCCACTTCTTGTCTGGACCGGGTATATCTTTCTCTGGAAACTTTAATTATTTTCTCCCTTTGTTCGGAAATACCAAGATCCATCGGCGGCAAAGTCTTGGCGGAAAAAGGCCTTGAGCTGACCCCGTCAATCATCATTTTTAAATAAATGCTGTAGTTTTCCAGATTAACCAAATCCTGAATATTAAATTCCGGAGAAAATTCTTTTTCCAAAAATTCAGCATCAGCTGCCCCAACCCGAAAAGTAATCAGAGTTCCCACATTGCCAAAAACCGAATCCCTGACTTTAGTAGTTGTTTCAGT
Organism: Patescibacteria group bacterium; assembly: GCA_043814195.1. GTDB lineage: Bacteria > Patescibacteriota > Minisyncoccia > Portnoybacterales > UBA2143 > JBDRKH01. The sequence goes on along the minus strand of JBDRKH010000064.1, from coordinate 6,785 downwards.
GACTAATTGACCAATATACTGATGGGCAATAATCAAATCGAGCCGGTATTTGCGCGCTTCCGATAAAATCCCGGCAAAAGATTCAGTGGCAAAGTTTTGAAATTCATCAACGTAAAGATAAAAATCTTTGCGTTCGTCTTCGGGAATTCTGACCCGCTCCATAGCGGCCAGTTGAATCTTGGTAATCAACATGGCGCCCAAAAGAGCTGAATTATCCTCGCCAATTCTTCCCTTAGAAACATTAACTAAAAGGATTTTCCCGTTGTTCATTATTTCCGGGATATTAATCGTGCTTTTTGACTGGCCAACAATATTTCTGATTAAAGAAGTAGAAAGAAACTGGCCAACCTTATTCTGAATCGGAGCAATCGCTTCATTTCTGAACTGGTCCCGCCATTCGGCATATTCATTAATCCAGAATGACCGGACAACCGGGTCTTTAACATTATCAATAATTTTTTGCCGATAATCTCTATCCACTAAAATCCTGACAATGCCCAAAAGAGTGGTTCCCGGCGTATCCACCAGAGCTAAAATACAATTATTTAAAATATATTCCATTCGGGCAGACCAGACATTAGCCCAAATTTTAGTGAAAATGCCCATTAAATCTGAGGCAATCAAATGTTTGTATTTCAGGTCAGGTACTTGTAAAACATTAAAGCCAATCGGATACTCTGTATCAGCCGGATTGAAATAGATCACATCGTTAACCCGATGTGAAGGAATTCTATCAACCAGTTCCTCGACAAATTCTCCATGCGGGTCAACAATACAAATCCCGTGCCCGTTATGAATATCCTGTAAAGCCATATTCTTCAGGAGAACTGTCTTACCAACGCCGCTTTTCCCAATAACATAAGTATGCTGACGACGGTCATGCTTTTTAATGCCAAAGGTCTGGTCTTGGCCTCGAAAATTAGTTTTAGCAAAAATAGTTAGGTCGCTCATTTGTTTTACTCAACCGGCAAATCAATCGGCGGTTTACCTCTTCTCACTTCAATCTTAGGCACCAAAGGCGCTTTAACCGGTTCAGCCGGAAAATGATAAATGGTAGCTAATTCCTCTGTGTTTAACAGAAGAGGATCGCTTTTCATAAAAAACCATCTGAAAACTGGCAAGCGCTCGAAAAATAGCGGGTTTTTAAGATAAGGAATTATATTATAGGGAGAGTATTGAACAAAGGCTCTTTGTCGATACTCTTTTAAAATTCTTCTCTTCCGATAAGCTGTTCTCGGTTTTTTAAACTGCCACCAATAATCAATAGCCGTGGAGCTCACTTTTTTAGCCGAAGGCTTTAAGCCATTAATATTCTGGTCATTAAAAACTTTATAAGCTCCGATAACTGACTGGATATTATGGGACTGATAAGCTTCTTTCTTGGCTAAATAAACATAGCGAATAATCCCTTCAAAGCCAATCTTGCCCGCCTTTCCTTCAACTGCTTTAATGATATCATCTTCAACTTTAGTATGCCGTTCTAAAAGCGATTTCCATCTCTCTTCTTCTAATTTGTTCATTCCCTCTTTCGCTTCCGGGGTTTTACCCGTAGCTAGTTTATAGGCTTCAGCCTTGGTGGTATCTTTCCAGGCAACCGCCTCTTTTTTAAGAAGGCTTTCTTCTTTTCGTTTGATGCGAGCCATTAATTTATCCCTTAATGCTTCGCAATTCTTTTTCCATTCAAAATAGCCGGGTCGAACTAAAGTCTGAAGCCAAATTTGTTCGCCCGGACCTATTTTACACAAAACCTCAAATAAAGCGGACAAAGGATCAACTCTCTGATCTTCGTTCATCGCATCCCGTTCAAAATCAGGATAGGTTCTAATCGGATAGCAATTATCATTGTTGGTAAAAATCATTTCTGTGCCCCAAAGATTATATTCCTCATTAGGTATCTGAGCCGGCACGGAATCAACATAATCAGCCGCTTGCCTGATTTCCGCGTCCGGATATTGAGCGTAAATATGAGCTTCCACTAAATTTCTCAACGAAGAAACAGTCCGGATATAGAAATGGACTTCCCCGCCCAAGCTAACCAATTCAAAACTAAACCATTTTTGAGTCTGGCCTTGGATAAAAATTTCCCACCAGTTAAGACCAGACTGATGAGCCCCGTGCAGACCAGCAAAAAAATGGTCCATCACTTTAGGAGTCTGCTTGATATCGCGCGGCGGGATGACTTCCAGTAAAACCCATTCCCAGCTTTGAATATGTTTATTCCGTCTATATTTCAACCACAAAGACCAAGCCAAGACAAAGAGAAACCAAGGAACATAAATCCACCAAAGGGATATCAAAAACTTCCCAAGATAATAGAAAACAGTAAAAATAAAATAAAGAATTCCTCCAATAATTGACATTGAGTTTTGTTCCAATTAATTACTTTGTTAATGAATATTTATTATTCTTATCCCGAGAAAAATATTGTCTATTCTGTAAATTAATTAAAATCGTATTGGGTTTGACTAACCGGGTTTCTAAAACTTTTTTCAAAATTTCTTCTTTGGTCAGAGGACCATTTTCTTTAAGAAGCTGGCCAATCACTTCTTTAACCGTGCCCGACTGATAACCCCATTCTTTTAAAGCGTAAGTGCCCCGGCCCACCAGAATAAAACGGGGGTCTTTAATTAGCTCATTGTGGACGGTCTGGGCCTGAGCCAAATTATTTCCTAAATTAGCCTGATTAATCAAATCAGCCACTTGCCTGAAATGCAAAGGCTGGTTTTTTTCTTTAAGGACGATGTAAGCTTTGTCTTTAGCGCCTCGGGGATTAATTTCCGGCCAGTTAAACAGACCGAACTGGCCAAAATTATTCTGGTTTATCTGCTTGGTCGTATCTAAATAAGAAAAAACGGCCTGTTTGGTTAGATTCAAATCTGATTGTTTGATAAAATCTAAAATATGATTTTGAGAAACCGGCTGCTTGTTTTCTTCTAATCTGCTAATTAAGAAAGAAATTGTCTGGCGAGCCCGACTAAGCGACTCTGGGGCATTAGTCCAGAATGGATAAAATTCATTTGACTCAACAAAACGCTGATAATCATCCCCCAGAGTTAAGATAAAAAACAAAGCGCCCCGATTGGGATGTAGTAAAGAATCAATTTTAGTTAAGGAAGAAAGCAGTCTTTCTTCTCTAACCAGACCCCCTTCCTGATTCAAAAAACCGCCAATTGACTTAAAAGCTGGTTTAAATAAGCCTAGGACGTTTGAGTCTTTTAAATCAGAAAAAGCGGCTTCCTCTATTTGGCGAACCCGCTCACGAGTAATATTATATTTCTGACCAATTGACTCAAGAGTCTTACGCTGACCATCTTTAAGCCCAAAACGAAGAGAAAGGATTTCTCGGCTTCTTTGGTTAGAAATATTTTTTATCGCGCTATTAACTAATTGCTCGTAATTCATATCTCAAATTTAACACACTATTTGACAAGAGTCAAGAATTTTATTTATATTTTCTTCCCTGCCAAGCCACGAGTAAAGGACTGGCAATAAAAATTGAAGAATAAGTTCCGCTAATAATACCGATAATTAAAGCCAAGGCAAAATATTTAATACTTAAACCGCCCAGGAAAAAAATAGCCAAAAGAACAAAAAGGGTGGTTAAAACTGTATTAATACAACGGGTTAAGCTCTGATTAATGCTCTGGTTAATCACCTGACTAAAATCTGTCCAATTGCTCCTTAAAAGATTTTCCCGGATTCGGTCGAAAATAACAATCGTATCATTAACCGAATATCCTAAAATCGTCAAGAAAGCCGCCACAAAAGGCAGACCGATTTCAATTTCTTTAAAATGACTCAGAAAAGCAAAAAAGCCCAAAGTGATAAAAAGGTCATGGAATAAGGCGATAATCGCCACCAAGCCATACTGCCAAGAAGCGATTGGCCGGGAAACTTTGCGAAAAGCCCAGGCAATATAAAGAATAATTGCCAGCATCGCCAGACCAATTGCCCAAATTGCCTTTCGCTTCAGCTCGCTGCCAATCAAAGGACCAACTGATTCAAATCTCTGTTCTTCAATCTGGTCCAGGCCAATTTTTTCCAAAATAGTCTGATGGGTTTGCTCGTCAATATGCTTGAGCCGCAAAATTAATCCCTGTTCGCCGGTTGTCTGAAGACTAATCTGGCCTAATTCTAATTCAGCTAATTTTTCCTGAATCTCCTGATTGCTTGGCCGCTCCCCTAAAAATCTTACTTCCATTAAAGTTCCGCCGGTAAAATCAACCCCAAAATCTAAACCCCAAAAAATCAAACCTAGCCCGCCAATAATCAACAAAGCGGCTGAAAAAATAAAATAGATTTTACGATGAGAAATAATATTCATTAATACCATAAATTTTTCCAACTTTCTGTTTTTCCGCCCGCAAACCATCTAAGAAAAGTTCGAGTAATAACAATCGCGCTCAACATGCTGATTAAAATACCGATTCCCAAAGTTAAAGCAAAGCCCTTAATTAAACCAGTGGCAAAGATATAGAGAATCAAACAGGTAATTATTGTGGAAATATTGTCATCGCGGATGGCTGGCCAAGCCCGATTAAATCCTTCATTAATGCTTCCGCCTAAACTTTTACCTGCTCTAAATTCTTCTTTAAAGCGCTCAAAAATCAGGACATTAGCATCGACCGCCATGCCGATTGATAGAATAAAACCAGCAATACCCGATAAAGTTAAAGTTACCGGGATTAATTTAAAAACAGCTAAAACCAAAGCTATATAAATTAATAAAGATAAGCCAGCGGTTAAGCCAGGCAAACGATAATAAATAATAATAAAAAGCAAAACCGCCAAAAATCCATAAATGCCGGCCTTTAAAGATTTATCTAGGGAAACCTGACCCAAGCTCGCTCCGACGGTCTGTTGATTGATAAGCTCAATCGGCACTGGCAAAGCTCCGGCATTAAGCCGTTGAACTAATTGTTTGGCTTCTTCCATGGAAAAATCGCCGGTGATTTGAGCTTTGCCGCCGGAAATTGTTTCTTGAACTACCGGCGCGCTAATCGGAACATTATCTAAATAAATAGCCAAACGCCTGCCCACATTATCCCTAGTAAGCCCTTCAAAAAGTTTACTCCCTTCATCATTAAATTCCAAATCAACCTGAGTTTGATAAGTTTGCTGGTCAATTTGCAATTGAGCCCCTTTCAGAAAGCGACCCGTCAATTTAGTCGGGACAAAATAAGCGTCTTCCATAAGATAACCCATTTCTTCTTGGCTCAACTCATCAAGCGGAAATCCTTGCTCTAATTTCTCCTGAACTTCTTTTTGTTTGGCTAAAATTTCATCTTGGCTGGTTGAATCTCTTTCTTGACGAAAATCCAAAAACGGCGTCTGACCAATCATCTGAATAGCCTGATGAATATCCTTAACCCCGGCCAACTCAACAATTAAACGATAATTATCGCCAGACTCATTAATTTGAACCACTGGTTCAGCCACTCCAAAAAGATTAACTCTTCGTTCAATCACATCCCTGACTCCCTGCATTGAATCCAGATAATCTTCTGGAGCAATATTAGACAAATCTGCCTGATAAACCAAATGGGTTCCGCCCTGCAAATCAAGACCTAATTTAAAAGGTTTTTTCCAAAAATGAGGGATTATTTCCGCGCCGGCTAAACCATTTAACCAGTCAGCTCCCTTATCCCAAAGAATCGGGTAATTAAAAAAAGCGGCTAAAAGACCGATTAGTAAAATAAGAAAGATAGTCCGGATAACTTTTGACGGTTTGCTTGTCATAGATTCAATCTAACTCAATTCCCCTTTTTTGTCAAAAGGCCCCTCAATTCCTCAATAATATCCTCGGGAATAGGAATTGGCTGACCAATCGGACTAATGCCCGGATAGCGCCAAGCAGAAATCATCTTCTTTTTCTGGCCAATCTGCTGATACATTAACCAAATCTCGCTTGGTTTTTTCGTCCCAGCCGGCTGCATTAGAGCAATTGTTTCAGGAACAATTCCCTGTTCCCGGCGGCTTGGTGTTTTTAATATCCGACGCAATCTTCCCTCGCCCAACCCATAATAGCGCATCTTTTCTTTAATGTGTCTAGTCCAGTAGATTTCTTTGGTATCCTTCGGCTCTTTAAAAAACATTGTGTATCTATTGACAGATATGTTACTATATGTTAAAATATAGACAATTAGAATAAAAGGAGGCTGTCATGAATATTATTGAAAATTTTAATTTTTACAGATTCCCGGACAACATAAGACCGAGTGAGGCAATCCATGACATGGGTTTTTGTCCTAATGGCTCGTTAATATGGCATCGAGCCCAACCTATCGGATGTTTCATCAAGTTTGGGGCCCTTGCGGTCAAGAAAGGAGTTTCTTGTACTTTTCCCTCTTACCTCAAAAAATTCCGCCCTGTCCCATGCGCAATCCATTAGGGGAATTTCCTCCCCACAAAAGCCGATCCGCCAAGGATTGGCTTTTTTTATTTCCCGTAACGTTTTTTATATTTTTTCAATAACCAAGAACTGGATTGGATTTTGCCGCCCTTCCCAATGTTAAAAACCATTTTGCAATCGATTTTTTCGCAAACCAACACTTCAGGAATGTTGTCTAATTTCCGGTCGCCTCCGTTGGCAAAAATATGCGGGCGAATTTTATTCAGTTCTTCACAAACACTCATATCTCTCGGATTTTTCGGATGGTCAGTTAAAATTACCTGGTCAACATATTTAATTGCCTCTATTATTTCTTTGCGTTCTTCCTGCGGTATAAAAATAGAGCCTTTTTTCTTTTTCAGCCAATTGTCATTGTTCAAGATAACAACCAGCT
>JBDRKH010000063.1:0-3981 GCA_043814195.1 Patescibacteria group bacterium | reverse complement strand
TCTAAAGATTGTTCTTTAATTTCCGGATTCTGCTGTTCGGCAATAGCTAAAGCGGCATTAATAAAAAGCTCGGCTAAATCCCGACCATAAACCTTAACTTTTAAATCCGCTTTATGCTCTAAAAACTCAAACTTTTTCATATTCCCATATTTAGATGCCGGCAAAATAGATGATTTCATAGATAATGCCTAAGACAAAAAATAAAATCAAGCCATAAGTTAAAATCTTGGGCAGATTTAAACTATAAGCCGGCTTTAATTCTCCTTTTTTTCTCGCCTGGTGATAGATAAAAATAGTGAAAATCAATCCGGCGCCCAAAGCCACTCCGCCCACCAAACTAACAATAGCGATAAAATCCTTAACGCCTAAAAGAAAAAGAATTAAAGGCGAAAAACAGGCGATTGCCCAAGCCAAAGATTCTTTAATTTTTAAATCATACCAAAGAGTTTTTTTAAGGCTCAAGCCAATAGTTAAATAAGAAGTGAAAGTGGTTAAAAATCCGAAAATTAAAATTAAACTGACAATTCCGTTATTTAAACTGCCTTTTAATCCAGTAATCGCTTCAGTTGAAGTATTTTCACCAGTAATTCCGGTGATAACCAGAATAAAAACGAGATAAGTAAAAACAGCAATCAAACTGCTTAGCAAAATTACTTTTTTCAAGCTCTTTAAATCATTGCTTAACATCTCTTTAATTTCAGGGATAATCCCGGCCGAAGACAAAGAAAAAAGAATCGCCCCGTAAGGCAGGAAAAAATATTTAGCGTCAAAAGCCAGCAAATTATTCAAATCAATTGAAGAAAATCCGCGCCAGAAAATTAAACCTAGGGCTAGTAGAAATAATAAAAGACAGCAAAGCTCGGTCTGGGCAATGCCTTTAATACCGAAATAAATTAGAAAAGCGCCTAAGGAAAAATAGATTAGAACATAAATCAGATAACTGCCTCCTAAAATCGGCTGGAACAGAGAAAACAAAAATTGACCGCCGACCACCAAATAAGCCAAGATAGCCCCGATTAAACTTAACCCGGTAAAAATAAAGCCAATAATTTTGCCGGGCAGACCCAAATATCTCTCGGCATAACCAGCAAAACGATGAAATCCTTTAGTTCGCAGAACTATCTCCCCATAAATCAAGCTGGTCAGAATACTAACCAGACTCAAAATGAGAAAATAAAAGAGCATCACCCAGATACCTACTTTAGACGCAATATAAGGCAAACTAAAAAGACCTACCCCGATGATGGTCCCAGTTAAAGTGGCTAAAGCATAAACAAAGCGATTCTTGCCCATTGAGTTAAACCGGTAAATAACCTTGGCCGACTAGCCAATCTGACAAATAGAGAAAAATAATTCCCCAGATAATTGCGAAAACAAAAATTATTCTTCCCTCTCTTTTTAAATCTGGTTCAGTCCAAAAGGCGACCGCTAAAACCACGCCGGCGATCGGACTAATTAAAGTCACGACAATACCCAGCCAAAACCATTTCTTTTTGGAATTCAAGCTGATTTTTTCTGGTTCCATTGTTATTTCTCCTCTATTAAAGCATGGATATCTTCATAAAGCGGAGCTCCGCCAATTAAATGAAGATGGATATGGTCAACTTCCTGACCGCCATGCTTTTTTACTCTTAATAAAAGCTTATACCCCCTATCTGACAGATTGAATTGATCAGCCAGAAGTTTTGCTCGATAAATCATTTTACCCATTAATCCAACTTCTTGCTCCTGGATATCGGCAATAGTCGGGATATGCTGCTTAGGAATAATTAAAAGATGGACCGGAGCTAAGGGATGAATATCTTTAAAAACAAAAATTTCCTGGTCTTCATAGACAATTTCAGTCTTTATTTCTTTATTAATGATTTTACAAAAAATACAGTCTTCCATATTGCTATTTCTTAATTCTTTTTTTAAGTTCTTTAATTACTTTGGTCAAAGGCACTATTTCCTGGCTGCTTGATTCCATATCCCGAATAATAATTGTGTTATCTAAAGCCTCTTTCTGACCTAAAATCAGGGCAAAACGAGCTCCCATCCTATCAGCTGTTTTTAATTGGGCTTCCATGGTATTACGGCTAAAGGAGCTGGCCGTTCTTAAACCAGCCTTTCTTAATTCCTCAAACAAGCCTAGTGATTTCTTTTTTCCTAAATCGCCTAATTGAACCAAGAAAACCAAAGATGAACATTTGCCAGAAACTTTAATATTTTTCTCTTTTAACAAATTAACCATTCTATCCAGACCCATGGCAAAGCCGACGGCTGGAGTATCTTTACCGCCTAATAACTTAATTAAATCATCATAACGACCGCCGCCGGCTAAAGCAATTTGGCGACCATCTTCTTCTTCGGGCCAAATTTCAAAAACCGTTTTGGTGTAATAATCCAAGCCGCGCACCAAACGAGGATTGAGAATATAGGGGATTTCAATCTCATCTAAATATTCTAAAACTTCTTTAAAATGGTTATGACAATCATCGCAAAGATGGTCAATTACCTGAGGCAATTCTTCAGCCAACCGAATACATTTAGCTTCTTTACAATCCAATAATCTCAAAGGATTCTGTTGAAGTCTTTTCTGACAATTTTGACAAAGTTCTTTTTTTCTTTTGCGATAAAAACTAACTAATATTTTTCGATAATTAGGCCGACATCGAGAACAACCAATACTATTCATTTGGGCGATTAAATTCTTTAAACCTAACTCTCGAGCAATAACAAAGAAAAGCTGAATTAATTGAGTGTCTAAAATTGGGTCCTGCTGACCAATAACTTCAAAATTGGCCTGATAAGCCTGTCGATAACGACCTTTTTGCGGTCTTTCGTAACGAAAAATCGGACCGAGACTATATAATTTAACTGGTTGAGGCTGGCTGGAAAGCCCGCTTTCCAAATAAGCCCGAATAATAGCCGGAGTAAATTCTGGCCGTAAAGTTAAATGGTCGCCGCCTCTTGTTCTAAAACTATACATTTCTTTTTCCACAATATCGGTTGAACTGCCCGTCCCCTTAATAAACAAGTCGGTTTCCTCTAAAATAGGGGTTTCAATTAAATCAAAACCATAAGCGCCAGCCAAATTATTAATCACTTGCTTAACCTTCGACCAATACGACTGTTCTTCGGGCAAAATATCCCGCATTCCTCGAGGCGCTTGAAACTTCCTTTTAATTCTAGTTGTTTTGACTTTAGTCGGCATTTTAATATATTTTAGCTGAATCAAAAGGCCAGGCTCTGATCCAAACACGACCAATAATGTAGTTTTCGGCTAAAGCGCCCCACTGGCGAGAATCAGAACTAGCCTGGCGATTGTCGCCTAAGACAAAATATTGATTTTCATTTAATTCAACTTTGACTTGGCCGCTAGTTAATCTGCCTAAAGGCAAATAAGCTGACTCATCCAAAATTCTGCCTTCGGGGAATTCTTGATTGTAGACAAAAATCTGACCATTTTCAATTTCAATGGTTTCGCCGGGCAAGCCGATTATTCTTTTAATGTAATACTGGGAAGGATCAATTGGATATCTAAAAACAACCACTTCTCCCCGAACTGGCTCTTCAAAACGATAGCTAATTTCATCAATTACTAAATATTGTCCATTATCAAAATTAGGCTCCATTGAGGCGCCCCGAACAAAAAACGGCTGGATTAAATAATAGCGAACTGGGATAATAATCGCCAAGGAAATAACCACTATTTTGACGATTTCCCAGATAAAAATGAATACCTTTTTCATAGTTAATTCATTCTAGCTGGTTTTCCAAAAAAAATCAAATCTGTTATACTTAGCTGATGAAGCAAAACCAACAAAAAATTCTTAAAGCTGCCTGTTTAATTGTTTTTCTCTTAATTATCTTTTGTTTAGCTTTGCTTATTTATCAAATAGCCTCTCCGAAATCAATAGAAATATCTTCAGCCCAAAATCGACCCATTGCTTCAATCTTGCCTTCTAATCTAGTTAGACAAGATAATTCAACTAAAAA
>JBDRKH010000062.1:0-9770 GCA_043814195.1 Patescibacteria group bacterium | reverse complement strand
AGCAACGATTACTTTGGTAAAACATGGGTTGGTCCGAATAAAACCAGCAACGGGAAGCGTGGTAAAAAGCAGTGAAAGAAAATCACTGCTGCAGAATCTTTCTAATAAACCCAAGCCCTTTTCCCTTCCCATCGAAAAAATCAAACCTGCCACTGAAACCTGTCCTCATTCCATCGCGCAATTATTCGTAAAACGACACACAATGCTCAATGCATTTAATGGGGTCAATTCTCGGCCCCACCGGAGCAAAAGGAAAAAGTAGGATACAAATTTTCCCTTCTCCACAAAAGCCGATCCACCAAGGATTGGCTTTTTTTATTTCCCGTAACGTTTTTTATATTTTTTCAATAACCAAGAACTGGATTGGATTTTGCCGCCCTTCCCAATGTTAAAAACCATTTTGCAATCGATTTTTTCGCAAACCGACACTTCAGGAATATTGTCTAATTTCCGGTCGCCTCCGTTGGCAAAAATATGCGGGCGAATTTTATTCAGTTCTTCACAAACACTCATATCTCTCGGGTTTTTCGGATGGTCAGTTAAAATTACCTGGTCAACATATTTAATTGCCTCTATTATTTCTTTGCGTTCTTCCTGCGGTATAAAAATAGAGCCTTTTTTCTTTTTCAGCCAATTGTCATTGTTCAAGATAACAACCAGCTCATCGCCCATTTTCTTTGCCTCTTTGAGCATCCGGACATGGCCGATATGCATTGGATCAAACCCCCCGCTCACTGCCACAATAATTTTCTTTTTTTTATTTCCCATGACACTTTATGAACTTTAATAACTAACTGCAAGAATTATTTTTTATCTCGGAAATATCATTAACTGTAATCCAAGCTGACATTGCACCAAATCCAGTTTTATCAATATTGAACGGTTCAATCTTTTGCGGATTTTTTAGGAATATAAGGATACAATATTTTTTATTCTTGAATCGTTCAAAAAATTCAGGAATTGCTTTTTTCTCTAATCCGTCTTCCTTGCCGTATTCATCTAAAATTTCTTTTACTTTTTTCGGAGTCAAATCAGAAAATTGTATTACTCTTTCAACTTCCGCTTTAATTTTCGCTGGTTCGCCCGAATCTTTAAAGTAAATTATTTCTCCTTCTTTGATACAATCCCATGGCTTACACTTTATTGAATACCAGCGAGATTCAATCTTTTTCTGGCCGCTCAAAATCTTCTGAGTCAAACCCCAAGATTTTCTCATTATTGCCAAATGTTCCATATTCCTACTTCCCATGGCATTTTTATTTCTTTTAATTATCTGTAATGCTATAATATTTATTGTGGTGGGGGTGGCATAGTGCGATTTCAGGATTATCACCCATGATCTCCGGGGTGCAATTCCCCGCACCTCCACTACCCAGAGATATCAACAACTCAACTATTGACAATATCAACGGATTTGCTATAATGAAATCAAGTGATAATCCTGATTTCGTATTATGTTGAGATCAGGCAGAGGCCTTGCGTTTCGCAGGGCTTTTGTTTTTTTCTATTTCCCACAGCATTTTTTAAATTTCTTGCCCGAGCCGCAAGGGCAGGGTGAATTTCGACCGGGTTTGCTTTTATTGAAAGATCCTTCACTTCGCTCAGGATGACTTTGGCCTGCTGGAGCCAAAGTCACTTTGTAAATCATATTAACCACAGTTGCCTGAATAGAATCCAGCAAGCGCTGAAATAGTCTAATCCCTTCATTCTTGTATTCTACCAAAGGATCTTTCTGGCCGTAAGCTCGCAGCCGAACGCTGTCACGCAAATGGTCCATATTATCAATATGGTCCATCCATAAAGTATCAATACTGCGCAATAAAACAAATTTTTCAATCTGGCGCATATTTTTAATTTCCAGTTCTTGTTCTTTTTTCTGATAGGCCTGCTGGGCTAGATTAATTAAATAATCGGAGATTTGTTCAGAAGTTTCTAGATTTTTCAAAGTTTCTTCGCCTAAAGGTTCGACCTCCTGCTTTGAACTCAATACCGCACCTTGTCCCGGAATAATGCTTTTAATAATTTCACTGATTTCCTGGTAATGGTAATCCGAGCCTTGGGTATGAAATTGGACAATTTTTTTGATTTCCCGCTCAATCATCCCCAGAGTATCTGATTTAAGATTGTTTTTAGTTAAAGCTTTTTGCCGCTTCCGATAAATCGTCTCTCTTTGTTTGTTCATTACATCATCATATTCTAAAATATGCTTTCGAAGATCAAAATTTAATCCTTCGATTTTGGCTTGGGCTGATTCAATCGCTTTAGAAATCATTTTATTCTCAATGGGCTGGTCTTCCGGCACTTTTAACATCTCCATTAACGATTTAACCCGGTCTCCGCCAAAAATTCTCATTAAATCATCTTCTAGAGAAACAAAAAATTGAGAAGAGCCAGGGTCGCCCTGCCGGCCAGACCGGCCGCGCAGCTGGTCGTCAATCCGCCTGGCTTCATGCCGCTCCGTGCCAATCACATGCAGACCGCCTAATTCAGTTACTCCCTGCTCTAAAACGATGTCCACACCCCGACCAGCCATATTAGTGGCGACGGTCACCGCTCCTTTTCTGCCCGCCTGGGCAATAATCTGGGCTTCCTGTTCGTGATGTTTGGCATTTAAGACCCGATGGGGAACACCGGTTTTTTTTAAATGAACCGAAAGCAATTCATTTTTTTCAATGGAAACTGTGCCGACTAAAACTGGTTGGCCTTTTCGATGGCGTTTTTTAATCTCTCGAACAATCGCCTGAAACTTGCCTGGCTCGGTTTTGTAAACGCTATCTGGTAAATCCCTTCTGATCATCGTCTTGTTAGTCGGCACTACCGCTACTTCTAAATTATAGACTTTATGGAATTCTTCGGCTGAAGTGACGGCTGTCCCGGTCATGCCAGCCAATTTAGAATAGAGCCGAAAATAATTCTGAAAAGTGATTGAAGCCAAAGTCCGACTCTCCTGCTGAACCAAAACTTTTTCCTTGGCTTCTAAGGCCTGATGCAACCCGTCAGAATAGCGGCGGCCGGGCATCAGCCGTCCGGTAAACTCATCAACAATAATCACCTGTCCGTCTTTAACCACATAATCCCGGTCCCGCTTAAAAATAGCTTGGGCCCGCAAGGCTTGTTCTAAATGATGAACATAGCGAATGCCCCCTTCCTGATAAATATTATCCATGCCTAAAATCTTTTCTATCTTGGCAATGCCTTGTTCGGTTAAAGCGGCGCTCCGGGACTTTTCATCAATATTGTAATCCTCGTTTTCTTTTAAACGCGGGATAATCTGGCTGAACTGCTGATACAATTTGGTTGATTCAGCATCCGGCATGGAAATAATCAGAGGAGTCCGGGCTTCATCAATTAAAATACTGTCTACTTCATCAATTATGGCAAAGTTAGGCTGGCGCTGGGCTATCATTTCCAAAGAAGGCGCCATATTGTCTTTTAAATAATCAAAGCCAAATTCATTATTAGTCCCATAAGTAATGTCTGCCTGATAAGCTTGTTTTCTGGGAACCTCTTTAAGATTTTGCATCTCGATTGTAATTTCATTTTTATCCGGCGCGGTTTCCGGCGTAAAAAGATAAGCTTTCTCATGATTCAAGCAAGCGCAGGTTAATCCCAATAAACGATAAATCGGCCCCATCCAATTGGTATCGCGCCGGGACAAATAATCATTGACCGTGACCACATGGACTCCTTGACCAGTTAAGGCGTTTAAATAAATCGCCAAGGTGGCCGCCAGAGTTTTGCCTTCGCCGGTTTTCATTTCAGCAATCTTACCCCGATGCAAAACCATGCCGCCAATCAATTGAACATCAAAATGCCGCTGACTCAAGGTCCGTTTAGCCGCTTCCCGCACCAGAGCAAATGCCTCGGGCAAAAGTTCGTCCAAAGCTATTCCTTCAGCCAAACGTTTTTTGAATTCACTGGTTTTTTCTTTTATCTGCTCATCAGAAAAAGGCTCGAACTCTGGTTCGAGCTGATTTATCTTTTGTACCAAATCCCAATACTTCTTTAATCTTCGTTCGTCGCCGCCTAAAATTTTATCCCAAATAGACATAACCCTACTCTACCCCAAAACCAGCCAAAAAGCAACTTGGAAATTTAATCAAAAAAGAGTTATCGGGGGATAACTCTTTTTTTCATTCTCTGGGCGCCGAAGAATCGCTGGCTGAACCGGGCCGCCTTATCTGCGTCAAATGGCTTACAGGAAAAGACATTAAGATAGGCTGAATTCCATAGTTCGGAAAAATGACCGGTAATGGAACTTGTCTCAATCAACTGAACTAGAGAATAGCCAGCGGTAATCGGATTATCATGACCAAAATGCGGAATTAAGGTTCGGCCGTACTTTTTCATCTTAATCAGCTTACATAATCGGTCAACAAATTCCTGCAGTTTTTTTGGGGAACGAATTGTTTCCGGACTACAATCATAGAGATTTAAGATTAACTCTTGACCAAACTCTCCTTCTTTCTTTATTTTGTTTTTCATTTTTTCTTCCGAAAGACTCCTCTTTTTATCTCTTTAAGCTCGACTCTTTTAGGCTTAAAGAATTTCTTTAAAACAGCTATTGCTTTCTTGGGTTTAACTTTTTGACCGCAGGTAAAAATATCAATGGCCGCGTATCTGTGTTCGGGCCAGGTATGAATACTGATATGCGACTCAGCAATAATGGCCATGCCGGAAATTCCTTGGGGAGAAAAATTATGTAATTCAATTTTAAGAAGAGTGGCTCCAGCTGCTTTAACTGACTGAACCAAAGCTTTTCTAACAACAGCGATTGAATCAATATTTCTAGCTTCCCAAAATTCTAAAAGAATATGTCGGCCGGCATATTTTACCTTTTGGGCGTTCAAAAAACCCTTTGATTTTGTTTTCATATTTTTTAAACAAACCCCTTTAAAAACAAAGAGCGAAAACAAAAAGGATTTGTGTATTTAAGATACTTGTTTTAGCAAAACAAATCCCCAATTGGATTGAGGATTTGTTTAAGACCAATTGGCCTTTGAAGAAGCTACTTTTTCTTTCTTCGAGCTCTTTTCTTTGCCTTCTTTTTAGGAGCTGCCTTTCTTTTTGCCGGCTTCTTCTTTGCTGCCTTCTTTCTTTTTTTGGCCATTATTTTAAAATTGACTTTTAACGAGGCCTGCTCCAAGCGGACATCGAATCGGCCAATTTGTTTTAAAAATTTTCGGATAAATCCGACCTCCTCATTTATCCGTTAATACATAATGATGTTTAAACTTTTCTGAACGGCAAAAAATTTTAAAGAGAACAAAAATATTTCCTAAATATATTTTACTCTATTTGTAAAAATTTGTATTGTGGATAAACTAATTTTAAATTTTTTTAAATTTTTTTATCTTTTTTGATAATTTGATTGACTTTTGATTTTTTGAAACGAGCTAAAGGACTAATCCGCCAAAACTTTTTCCAGGAACGAGCCCCTCGAATAAATTGAGTCTGCTGTTTTTCCTTATGCCGGCGAATCTCCCTTTGTAATTCGTCTTTAATCAAATCAATCGCCGCCTGCAAAGATTCTCCGGTCTCTTCGCTTCTCAATAATTGACCGCCGATGCTTAGATTAACTTCAGCCCGAAAAATTTCTCCCTGGCGCTGACCTTGAGTAATTTTACCCACCTCAATCTCAGCCATAATTAATTCGGGATCAATATTTTTTAAAAATTTTTCCAAGCCGCCAATTTTTTCTTCAATGTATTGATTGATGCTCGGTGAAGGTTGAATATTGGTTGCTTTAATAATTATTTTCATAATTAAATATTAACATAAAAAACAAAATCAAACAAATTCACCCCGCCATACGGCGGGGTTAACTATTTATAACCAAATCAAAGATTTGGATAAATACTTAAAAACCTAAACGATTAATTTCTTCTTCCAGTTCAATCTGGTATTTTTCTTTAATTGTTTGTTTAATCAAATTAATTAATTGAATAACATCTTGGGCTTGGGCTTGACCGAGATTGATAATAAAATTAGCGTGCTTATCGGAAATCATCGCCTGACCGATTTTCGTTCCTTTTAATCCAGCTTGGTCAATCAGCCGGCCAGCGCTCTGACCAGGCGGGTTTTTAAAAACACAACCAGCCGAAGCATATTCCAAAGGCTGGGTTTCTTTCCTTTTTTGAATATATTCTTTTATTAATTGTTTGCTTTTCTCCCGATTGCCTTTCTCTAATTCTAAAACAACTGAAAAAATAATTTGATCTATTTTATTGATTTCTTTAACTGATTGGGAAATATCAGAACCAAAAGCTTTTGCTTTAACTTGAACTGCCCCGCCAATTGTTCCGGGAATGCCAATCGCCCATTCCAGGCCGGTTGAACTGTGCTCTATAGAAAACTTGACTAAATCGCTTAAGCGTGCTCCCGCTTCAACATAAATAATTTTGAATTTTGAGTTTTCATTTTGAATTTTGATTTTTGAGTTTTGGATTTTTATGACCAATCCCTCAAAACCATTATCGCTAACCAAGAGATTGCTCCCGCCGCCTAAAATAAAATAAGGCAGGTCTTTACTCTTGGCAAAATCAACTGTCTTGATTAAATCATCTTTATTTTTGATGATGGAAAAATATTTTGCCGGACCGCCAATCCGAAAAGTCGTATACTTTGCCAAAGAAACATTTTTTTGAATTTTAAACATTTAAGAATTAAATTTTACATCAGGACCGGTTTGATAATAATCTCTTTCCCATTTATTGACGATATAAACCATATCCCAAAGATGGCCGGTCAAAGTAAATTGCTCGGCCGTCATATTAAGCCAATGCCTGGTGCTGTCCGCATTAAGTTCATAAACCCGAGGGTCGCCATCCGCCCGGATTAACCAGGAATCCTGATACTGAGCTAGTTCTTCAGCCGTCACTTCAATAATATCCTCCCATTTCAAATGGTCGTAATGATTAAAGATTTCCGCCGTCTGAATCCAACGCTTGTAATTTCTCTGGCCCGAAGTTTTAATGATATAAACTCTGTAATCTCCTTGAGCTCTTAATAAACTGCCATCCGGATAATTAATGGTTGGCTCAATAATTTCTTCCTCTTTTTCCTGCTCAACAATTGAAGCAGCTGTTACGCTGGAAGCGGTAAAACTAAAAGAGGCGCTTGGTTCAGAACTGCCGAATCCCTGTTTTTTGTACTGATTAAAGGGAATAAGAACGACTGATTTATTAAGACTGGTAAAATTGGGGATATAGGCAGTGCCCTTTTGATTCTTTAGAGAGATAAATTGGACCGTGGTCTGGCTATTGGGACTAAAAACAATATAAGGAATCCGAAAATCAACCCGGTCGCCCAAAGCTTGAAATTCCAGCTTAAGCGTATCTCGATCAGTGGTTTGGACAGTTCCCTGCCTAAAACGATACCAATAAGCTGACCAATCTTTAATCAAACTGCTCCGAGAAACAATTAAATTAGGAAATCCGCTGTAGCTGGCTGAATAATCAATTGAAAGCCGGGAATAAGTCAGATTTTTATTAAGATAGCAATATTTGCCGCCTGAACCAATTTGGCAATCATTAAGATAATTAGCCACCGCCCAATCAGCAAAGATGTCAGAAAAAGTCTCTGAATAGCCTAAGTCGGCTAAAGCTTGATTAATGCTGGCAATGCCAATTTTATCATTGAGCATCATTCGAGTAAGAATAGCTATGCCATAATGGTCAACCAAATAATGAAGAAACAGATTAGCTGCTCCGTAATCAGCCACCTTATTTTTCCATTCAGTCAAAGAATCAGAAGGATTTTCCAGAAAAGTATTAACCCGGCTGGATAAATAACTGGAAGTATAAACATCGTCGTAGCCGCAGAGAGTCGGCGCGTATTCAGAGCGAGCTTCATTAAGCCAAACTTCTTCTTCTTGTCCGTATAAAATTGTTTTTTGGTAAAGAGTGATTAAATGCTGAAATTCATGAGCCAGATAAGCTTTGTTACTCTTATCAAAAATATTAATCGCATTTAAATAAATCATTTCTCTTTGATTGGAGGTAGGCATCTCTGATTTGGAATAAGCATCATAAATATTAATATAGCCTCCGGCTGAACCGACTAATTCAGTAATCAAGACGGTGATTCTTCTATCATTATCAATCCCTGGATTCCATTCGGAGCCAAAGACTGACCTTAATTTTGGATAAATAACCCTATCAAATTCATTAGCCAAATCTTCTGATTTTTCTCTAATTCCGTTTTTGTAAGTGCCATTAAGTTTCTCATAATATTGATTGTCAATATAAAAATAAATATTGTTGCCGATGGCTCTTAAAGTAGCTTTTACCTGACTGCGGCCAGCCGCATCATAACCAGAGTCAACAAAAAAATTGACCTCTTCGCCCAAAGAAGCGGCCTGGACCGGAAGACTTAAAATAAAAAATCCCCCGCAAATTAATATCCCGTATTTGACAACCCTAATTAGACCTTGTTCCATTGCTACTAATTTTACTTAAATTCCCTTGATTTATCAAGCCAAGATAAGTAGAATATTAATATGCCTAATATTAAACGCGCCATCCTTTTACTTGGGGATATCCTTATCCTCTATTTGTCCCTTTGGCTGACTCTTTTTCTCCGCTACGGGGCTAATTTTAATTTTAACATTTGGCTGCAGCATTTCTGGCCTTTTACCGTTATTTATTTCCCCTGGCTGGTTGTTTTCTTTATTGTCGGACTCTATGAACTATCTCTAGCCAGAAATAATATCCGATTTTATTCCCTTTTATTGAATGCCTTAATTATCAATGCCAGCTTATCAATTACCTTTTTCTATTTTATCCCCTATTTTGGCATTACCCCAAAACTAATCTTTTTTTAGATCTGGCGATTTTCATTGTCTTGTTCTCCTCTTGGCGTCATTTGTATAATTACATCATCAAATCGACTGCCCTGATTAATAGTGTTTTGATTATCGGACAATCCGCAGAAATAGAACAGATTAGTCGAATCATCAAAGACAATCCCCAGCTCGGTCATCGAATCATCAAACAAATCAGACCCCAGGAAATTCAAACTCCTTTTGATTTATTAGAGCTGGCCACCCAAAAAAATATTAAAACGATTGTTACGGCAATCGACCCTCATCATAACAGAAGACTAGTCCAAAGTCTTTACCAATGTTTGCCTTTGAAAATAAGTTTCAGCGATTTCCCCTCTTTTTACGAAAAAATCCTGGGCAAAGTGCCTCTTTCCAGCATTGGCGAAATCTGGTTTCTGGAAAATTTAACCGAGAGCCAAAAAAACTTCTATGAAGCGATAAAAAGAATGTTAGATATGTTCGGCTCCTTTATCTTTGGAATTGTTAGTTTAATTTTTTATCCCTTTATCACTTTGGCTATTAAAATAGATAGTAAAGGTCCGGTTTTTTATACTCAGAGAAGAATTGGACAAGATGGTCAAATCTTTAAGGTCCTTAAATTCCGCTCTATGACAGAAGACGCAGAAAAAAACGGAGCTCAATGGGCCGACCAACAAGACCATCGCATCACTAGAATAGGAAAATTTTTAAGAAAAACCAGATTAGATGAATTACCTCAAATGTGGAATATTTTTACCGGTCAAATGAGCTTTATTGGCCCACGACCAGAAAGAATTGAATTTGTTCAACAATTAGAAAAAGAAATTCCTTATTACCAAATTCGCCATATTGTTAAACCCGGCTTAACCGGCTGGGCTCAGGTTAGTTTCCGCTACGGCGCTTCGGTTCAGGACAGTATTCAAAAACTCCAATATGAACTTTATTATATCAAACATCGTTCCTTTAT
>JBDRKH010000061.1:0-4903 GCA_043814195.1 Patescibacteria group bacterium | reverse complement strand
TTTAAATTTATCTATATCAACCCGGGGATTATCTTTTGAATTAACATATTGAGAATCATTAATGCCAATAGCGAAAATAATCAGATTAGGTTCTCGCGCTTCTGCTTCTGGTTTAAATCTTTCTAATAAATCATTGGTGTTGTCACCGCTTACTCCCAAATTATAAAGCAGAACATATTCACGGTAATCTTGGGAATGAAAATATGTTTTTAAACGAGAAGTCCAGCCTCCTTGTTCAGAGTCCCAAGCGCCCCAAGCAGTACTAGCGCCAAATATACAAATACTTACATCTTTCATATTTGTTTTTCCATCCCCCGCAGGATTTTAATCCGTTCATCTACGGGCGGATGGGTCATAAATAATTTTGATATTTTTTTGCCCCGAAACGGATTAGTAATATACATATGGGCTGTCGCTTTATTAGCCACTCTTAAAGGAGTGGGGTCTTGGGAAATCTTTTCCAAGGCCCGAGCCAGGCCTTCGGGATAACGGGTTAATAAAGAGCCGCTGGCATCAGCTAAAAACTCTCTTTTCCGGGAAATGGCCAATTGAATTAAAACCGCAATCAAAGGCGATAAAATTGCCAAAATAAGGCCGATAATCAACATAATTGTCTGCAATTGCCCGCCGCCTTCTCGATTACCTCGTCTTCCGCCTAACCAGGTCCAGCGCAAAAACCAATCAGAAAGCAAAACCACTAAACCAACTAAAATCACTACCACGGTCTGTAAAAGAATGTCCCGATTGCCAATATGTGATAATTCATGAGCAATCACTCCTTCCAGCTCGCTTCGGTCTAATTTTTCCAATAACCCTCTGGTTACGGCAATAACCGCATGTTCGGGATTGCGACCAGTAGCAAAAGCGTTAGTCGCCATTTCATCAATCAAATAGATTTTCGGCACGGGCAAACCAGCCGTAATACAAAGATTTTCAACAATATGGTAAAGCTGGCGATTGTCATCATGTTTGATTTCTTTGGCCCGGCTCATAGCCAGAACAATCTTATCAGAATACCAGTAGGAAATAAAGCTCATTAAAGAGCTGAAAATTACGGCAATCACCAAAATAACCGAACTGTTAAACTGATGGGAGAAAACCCAGCCTAGACCAATAATCAGAATAAGAAATAAACTTATCAATATCCAGGTCCGCCGGATATTGCTGTCTTTGTGGGTATATAAAGTAGGCATTGGTTAATGTCATTGCGAGGAGTCGAAGACGACGCGGCAATCTCGTGGATTGTCATTCGGGATTGCTTCGCTTGCGCTCGCAATGACACAAAATTAAAACTCTACCTTCACCGGCTCTCGTTCCCCTTCTCCAGCTGTCTCAAAAAAGTCGTGCTTCTTAAAACCAAGCATGCCAGCCACAATATTATTGGGGAATACCTGGATTTTAATGTTAAAGTCGCGGACATTGCCATTGTAGAATCTACGGGCAGCCTGAATTTTGTTTTCAGTATCGCTTAATTCTTTTTGCAGCTCTAAAAAGTTCTGATTAGCTTTCAAATCAGGGTAATTTTCCGCTACGGCAAACAACGATTTTAAAGCGCCAGTCAGCATATTTTCCGCCTGGGCTTTTTCAACCGGAGCTTGCGCGCCCATAGCCGCGGTTCGCGCCCGGGTCACTTTTTCAAATAATTCCATTTCATGCTGGGCATAACCCTTGACGGTATTGACTAAATTAGGAATCAGATCATAGCGCCTTTTTAACTGAACATCTATATCTGACCAGGCTTCATTAGTCCGATTTTTAAACTTAATCAAGCCATTATAAACAGCGATTAGCCAGAAAACAATGGCGGCGACTATCCCAAGGATAATCCATAAAATTGTGCTCATATTGTTGTTGCTCAAACAGGTTTTAGCTATTTAAGTCAGTTTACTTTTTTCTTATATTATACTATTGACTGTTTGATTTTGCAACTAAAAACACCCCGTAGAATTACGGGGTGTTTTAATCTAAGAATCAGTTCTAGTATCCCATGCCGCCGGGCATACCGCCTGGAGCTGGGACGCTGCAGGTATGTTTGGGTTCTGGCAGTTCAGTGACCACTGCTTCGGTGGTCAAAAGCATGCCTGCGGCGGAAGCCGCGTTTTCCAAGGCGGAACGAGTCACTCTGGTTGGGTCAATAATTCCCGCTTCAAATAAATCCTGATATTCATCAGTTGCCGCATTATAGCCATAAGCCCCTGCTTTCTTTTTAACTTCAGCCACCACTACCGCTCCATCCTGTCCGGCGTTTTCGGCAATCTGGCGTAAAGGCTCTTCTAAAGCTCTTTTAAGAATATTTAAGCCGATTTTGGTATCGCCCCGGAACTTCAATCCATCCAAAGATTTCAAAGCCCTAATTAAAGCCACGCCCCCGCCCGGGACAATTCCTTCAGCGGCGGCCGCCTTAGTGGCCGCCACCGCGTCTTCGGTTTTGGCTTGCTTATATTTCTGTTCTGATTCAGTGGCCGCGCCCACTTTGATAACGGCCACGCCGCCGGCTAATTTAGCCAGACGCTCCTGAAGCTTTTCTTTATCAAAATCAGAGTCGGATTTTTCCAATTCGGCTTTAATTTGATTGACTCGAGCTTCAATATCCTGTTTCCGTCCCTGGCCTTCAATAATCGTGGTATTTTCTTTATCCGCAATTACTTTGCGGGCCCGACCAAGCATTTTAAGTTCCGCATTTTCCAACTTAAGACCAAGATCTTCGGAAATTACCTGACCGCCGGTTAAAACCGCAATATCTTCCAGCATTTCTTTTCTCCGGTCGCCAAAGCCCGGCGCTTTGACGGCCAAAGCATTAAAGGTGCCTCTTAATTTATTAACCACTAAAGTCGCCAAAGCATCGCCTTCCACTTCTTCGGCGATGATGACCACATCTTTTTTGCCGCTCTGGGTAATTTTTTCCAAAACAGGCAGAATTGTCTGGATGCTGGAAATCTTTTTATCAGTCATGAGAATATAGGGGTCTTCCAATTCGGCCTGCATTTTCTCCGCATTAGTAACCATATAGGCGGAAACATAACCCTTGTCAAATCTCATCCCCTTAACAATTTCCTTAGACATACCCACGCCCTGCGACTCTTCCACGGTCACTACACCGTCCTTGCCTACCTGCTGAATGACATCAGCGATTAATTCGCCGATTTCCTGGTCTTCAGCCGCAATAGTCGCTACCTGGGCAATTTCCGCTTTGCCGGAAACCGCTTTGGACATTTTCTTTAAAGCCGCCACCACTTCTTTTACTCCTTTTTCAATGCCTTTTTTAATCGCTAAAGGATTAGCTCCGGCCGTCACATTTTTAAGGCCATGGGTAACAATCGCTTGAGTCAATAAAGTGGCGGTGGTGGTTCCATCGCCGGCCGCATCGCCGGTTTTTTCCGCCGCTTGTTTGGTAATGGCCGCGCCAATATTCTCAAACTTGTCTTCCAGTTCAATCTCTTTGGCAATGGTTACTCCATCATTAGTGATTTCCGGAGAGCCAAAACCTTTATCCAAAATCACATTCCGGCCCCTGGGACCAAGGGTTACCCTGACGGTATTAGCCAATTTGTCAACGCCTTTTTTAAGCCGGCGTCTGGCTTGTTCGTTAAATTTGATTTGTTTAGGCATAATTTCTAATATTTTTAAGGCTTGACATTGAGAGTAGCGACATTTCGCGGAGCGGAAGGTCGCGCTCGAAAGGTCGATGCCTTAAAAATCTAATTTACTCCAAAATCGCCATGATATCCTCCTCTTTGATCACTAAATACTCTTTATCGTCAACCTTAATCTCCTGAGGAGCATATTTGGTGAATAAAACAATATCGCCTTTTTTTACGCTCATGGGCTTATTGGGCCGGCCCGGACCAACGGCGATTACCTTGCCCTGTTCCGGCTTTTCTTTGTCCGCCGTATCCGGCAGAATAATGCCTGACTTGGTTTTTTCTTCAGCCTCAATCGGCTCGATTAAAACTCTATCTGCTAAAGGTTTAATATTCATACTATTCAAAAAACAATAAACAGCAAACAATGAATAATAATAAAATATTCTTCAATTGCCTCCTATTTATTGCTCATCTTATACCATCTTAATCGGAATTATCTAGATTGTCAAGCCTGAATCTTTTTCCTGCTCTAATTCCTCAAACCCCAATTCTTTTATTTTTTGATTATACTTTTCCAAAATTCTCTTTTCCGGCGAATCCGGATGAAATTCCAATTGTTCGTCATTAAAAACTACCCGGCCGCCTGGCTTATGGGTTAAGGGGTCTTTTCTAATCCGCCTTTGCTGAAATTCTTTTAAAAAAAATTCTAATCTATTTCCCAGCCAAGTGTCAAGAATAAATTGCCTAAGCCGCCTGATTGCTTTTAAAAATTTATTGCCTTTCAAAGCAGTTAGATAACCCTGTTCGCTAATTGGATAATTGACCAAATAACTATTAAGCCAAAGATTAGCTTTCTGAAACTTCTGATAAATATTGCTTTGCGCCTGCCATAAAGGAACTAAATGAGCATAAGTTTGGGCATTGTATAAGCTTTGATAAGGGATTCTTAAAGATTGCTCGGTTAAATAATGGTTTAAACAGAATCTATTTCTGGTCAGCTGGCCATGCCGGCGCTGGCCAAACAAATGAATAAACAAAGTAGTCAAAGCCCGGCAAGTCCAAATCCGACCAGCTTGGGTAACAATCAATAAATCAATGTCAGAATTTTCTTTAGGATTATTCATTCCCAGAGAACCGCTGACTGCCACCATCCGGATAAAGGGAATTGTTTGTAATAATCTGATTATGCGCCGGGCTTTTTTCCATTTTTGGTCAGCCGTCAATTGGCGCTTGATTCTTTCTCGGATAATCCTGTTTCGATTTTTGAGAAAATAAAAGCCGTTTTGCTGGCTGATAAATTTAGCCAATTCCGGACTATT
>JBDRKH010000060.1:0-5161 GCA_043814195.1 Patescibacteria group bacterium | reverse complement strand
AGAAATTGACTAAAATAGAAAAAGCTGAAGAAATTGGTCAAGAGATTGCTAAGAAAGCTTTAGCTAAAAAAATTGAAAAAGTAGTTTTTGATCGAGGTGGCTATAAATATCATGGTCGGATTAAGGCCTTGGCTGAAAGGGCTCGGCAAGGAGGTCTTAAATTTTAAATTTTCAATTATCAATTTCTAATTTCTATTAAATTTTCAATGACCCAATTTTCAAACAGAATAAAGATAATTAAAAATTTTAAAATTGTAAATTTAATGAAAATTGAAAATTAGAAATTAAAAATTAATTTATATGGTTGTCCAAAAGTTAGAGAAAACTGAATATGACCAGAAGCTGCTTGACGTGGCTCGAGTAGTCCGGGTAGTGGCTGGCGGCCGCCGATTTAGATTTCGGGCCGTAGTGGTAGTTGGCAATCGAAAAGGCGGGGTTGGGGTTGGTGTGGCTAAGGGACAGGATGTTACTTTAGCCGTAGAAAAAGCAGCTTCGGATGCCAAAAAGCATTTAATTGAGGTTTTCTTAACTGAAGGGACAATTCCTCATCAGGTTGAGGCTAAATATTGCAGCGCTCGGGTTTTGCTTAAGCCGGGCGCTAAAGGCAAAGGTATTGTAGCGGGTGGAGCTGTCCGGATCGTTTCTGAATTAGCTGGCATTGAAAATCTTTCCGGTAAAATTTTAGGCAATACTAAAAACAAATTGAACAATGCCCGAGCAACCATTGAGGCTTTAAAGAAATTGAAGAAAAAGTAAATCTATGCAATTACATCAACTAAAACCTAAATTCAAGAAAAAAGCAGTTAAAAGAGTTGGCCGGGGCGGCAAAAAAGGAACTTATTCTGGCCGCGGGATGAAGGGCCAGAAATCCCGGGCTGGTCGGAAACCCAGGCTTGATTTTGCCGGGGGAGATACACCCCTAACTAAGCGTTTCCCCAAACAAAGAGGAATCACTGGCCGCCATAAAGATACTAAGGTAAAAAAAGGAGTTAAATTATCACGGTTTAAAACCAAGCCGATTATTTTGAATTTAAAAAAAATTGAAGAAAAGTTTAAGAAAGGCGAGCTCGTTTCGCCCAAAAGTTTGTTGAAAAAAGGTTTAATTGGTAAAATAAAAGGGAGATGGCCTCGGATAAAGATTTTAGGCCAAGCCGAATTTAAAAAGGAATTAGTTTTTAGAGGAATTGAATTTTCTAAACGAAAATGAAGTGGTTAGATAAGATTATCCAAGTTTTTAAAGTCAGAGACCTTCGTCAGAAGATGTTTTTTGTTTTGATTATGCTGGTTATTTTCCGAATTGCGGCTAATATTCCAGTGCCTGGAATTGACGCGGAAAGATTAAGTCAGTTTTTTGCTAATAATCAACTTTTCGGTCTCTTAAATGTTTTCACCGGCGGAGCAATGAGTAATTTATCGATTGTCATGCTTGGTTTAGGTCCCTATATCACCGCCACGATTATCATGCAGTTATTAACCATGATTTTTCCGCAGCTAGAGGCTTTATACAAAGAAGAAGGGGAAAAGGGCCGTCAGAAATTTAATCAATATAGCCGATTATTAACCGTGCCTTTAGCCGCTTTGCAGGCTTATGCTATGTTGAATCTTTTTGGCCGTCAGGGTATTTTTGATTCCTTTTCTCTAATTCAATGGATTACTTCTATTTCGGTGATTACGGCCGGCGCCCTATTTTTAATGTGGATAGGCGAATTAATCTCAGAGAAAGGCATTGGCAATGGTGTCTCTCTTTTGATTTTTGCCGGAATTGTTTCCCGAGTTCCTCTCTCTATCAGGGAGCTAGCTATCACTTATAGTCCGGATAAAATCCCTTCTTATATCGCCTTTTTTGCTTTGGCTCTGATTATTACGGCCGGCGTGGTAGTAATTACTGAAGGCCGGCGCAATATCCCGGTTTCTTATGCTAAGCGGGTCAGGGGAAACCGGATTTATGGCGGAGTTTCCACTTATTTGCCCTTAAGCGTGAATCCGGCTGGCGTTATTCCAATCATCTTTGCTTTATCAATCATGCTTTTCCCGGGCATGGTTGCTAATTTTTTGAGCGCTTCCAATATTGGCTGGTTGGCTAATTTTGCTCAGACCATCGGTCGGATTTTTCAGGACCCCTGGTTCTATGGCATTGCCTATTTCATCTTAGTGGTCCTCTTTACCTATTTTTACACCGCGGTTACTTTTGACCCTAAAAATATTGCTAATAATTTACAGAAAATGGGCGGTTTTGTCCCGGGGATTCGACCAGGCAAGCCTACTTCAGATTTTATGTATTTTATTCTTAACCGGGTTTTACTTTTCGGAGCGATTTTCTTAGGAACTATCGCGGTTTTGCCTTCTATTATCCAGGGCGCCACCGGCATTACTACTTTTGAATTTGCTATTGGCGGAACCGCTCTCTTGATTGTGGTTTCGGTAGTCTTAGAAACCTTCCGCCAGATTAATTCCCAATTAGTTATGCGGGATTACGAAGGACTATAATTTATGCCAAATAAACAATCTCAAATTATTATTCTCCTAGGCCGGTCCGGCTGCGGCAAAGGCACCCAGGCCAAGCTTTTGATTAAGGATTTCGGTTTTGAATACCTAGGAACCGGCGAGATATTAAGAAAAAGAGCCAAAACAAAAGATTTTTCAGGCAAAAAACTGAAAAGAGAAATGAATCAGGGCGGCCGCGTCTCTACCTTTTTTGTTTTTCAGATCTGGGGTAATGAGGCCGAGGAGGTAAAAAACAAACCTAATTTTAAAGGTTTAGTTATTGATGGCAGTCCTCGTTCTTTGTTGGAAGCAGAATTGATGGATGGTCTTTTTGACTGGTATGAATGGAAAAATATCAAAGTAATTCTTTTGGATATTTCCCATCAGGAGGCTTTTGAGAGATTGGCCAAGCGAAGGATTTGTAAACAATGCAATCGGCTGATTCCCTGGATCGGCGAATTTAAGAGTTTGAAAGTTTGCGACCAGTGCGGCGGGGAGCTAATTAATCGGCCCGATGATAAGCTAGAGGCAATCAGGGAAAGATTAAATTATTACAAGAAAGACGTGGAGCCAGCAATTGATTATTATCAAAAACAGGGTCGGTTAATCAGGGTTAATGGAGAGAAATCAATTGAAGATGTTTATCAGGATGTTAAAAGAGCAGTAGAAAATTAATTATGATTCCGATTAAGACGCCGGAACAAATTGAAATAATGGCTCAGGGCGGCAGGATTCTGGCTGGAATTACGCGAGAATTAAAAACCAAGGTTGAGCCAGACATAACTACCCAGGAATTAGATAGGCTCGCTACCGAGCTTATTTTTAACTCCGGCGCCCAGCCTTCTTTTAAGGGTTATCAGGGCTTTCCATCTGCTTTGTGCGTGGCGATTAATGAGCAGATTGTTCATGGAGTTCCTTCAGAGAGAAAAATAAGAAAAGGCGATATTGTTAGTTTGGATTTAGGTATTCTTTATCAAGGGTTTCATACTGATATGGCCGTGACTTTGGCCGTTGGTTCAATTGAGCCCGAAATTAATCGATTAATTAGAGCAACTAAAAAAGCCCTGAGAAGAGGGATTGCCCGGTGCAAACCGGGCAAAACTTTGGGTGATATTGGCCAGGCAATTCAAAAACATATTCAGGACCAGGATTTTCAGGTAGTTCGAGATCTTTGCGGGCATGGAATTGGCCAAGAAATTCACGAAGAACCAGAGGTGCTTAATTTTGGCCAGCGCCATAAAGGACCAGAATTAAAACCAGGCATGGTTTTGGCGATTGAGCCTATGGCCGTTATCGGCCGCCCGGGAATAAAAAAAGGCCCGGACGGCTTTGTTTATCAAACAATAGACAACAGCTGGGCAGCTCATTTTGAGCATACCGTAGCCATAACCGAAAAGGGACCAAGAGTCTTGACCGAGTAGTAATTAAAGGTACGACCTGAAAAAGTACGACCCTTTTTTCATGTCGTACCTTTAGAGTTAATCTCTTTTTTAATCCGTTCAATAAAAGTTTTAGTTTTAATCGGGCCTAAGTCGCCCTTTTTTCTGTCTCTGACTGCCACTAAATCTGCTTTTTGTTCTTTTTCCCCAACAATCAAAAGATAGGGGATTTTTTGGAGTTCGCCGGCGCGGATTTTTTTGCCCAAAGTTTCGTTACGGTCATTTAATTCCACCCGGATATTTTCCGCTTGAAACTGCTCTTTAACTTTTTCTCCGTATTTATTAAACTTTTCGCTGACTGGAATAATTTGAACCTGCACCGGAGATAGCCAAACAGGAAAAGCGCCGGCAAAATGTTCAATCAATAGAGCCATAAAACGTTCATAGGAACCCAAGATTGCCCGATGAATCATTACTGGAGTGACTGGCTGGCCATTTTTATCAATATAGGATAGTTTAAAACGTTTGGGGGTGGCAAAATCAAGTTGGATAGTAGGGATTTGAATCTTTTTGCCTAAGGCATCGCGGAACATAAAATCAAGTTTCGGTCCATAAAGCGCAGCTTCACCCTCCATTTTTTTAGCCTTAAGACCTGTTTCATTAGAAATTTGTTTGAGTATTTTTTCACAGGTGTCCCAATCTTTGGGTTCGCCAACGTATTTTTCTGGATGCTGGTAATCTCTAACTGAAAGAGAAACCCAGTGTTTGCCCCACATTCCCAAGGGTTTATAGAAATCCTGAACAATTTTTACTAAATTTTTTATTTCTTGTTTTATCTGATCCACTCGGCAAAAAATATGACCATCTTCAATGGTTATTGAATAAACTCTGTTAAGGCCGCCCACTTCTCCTGGTTTTTCTGCTCGATATTGTTTTTCCGATTCCATATAACGGATAGGCAAATCTCGATAGGAGCGGGGCCGGGAAGCATAAATTTGTGTCTGATGAGGACAAAGAACAGGCCTAATTACGAATTCATGATTGCGCTGGGAAGAAACATGAAAAAGTTCTTCACTAAATTTTTTTGCATGACCAGACAGTTCGTAAAGAGAAATTTTAGCTAAATGAGGAGTTAATACTTTTTTAAAGCCATATTTTTGGCAAACTTGTTCTATGTGTTTTTTTAATTCATCAATAATAATCACGCCTTTGGGAGTAAAAAGAGGCAAGCCAGCTCCCACCAGGTCGGAAAAGGTGAATAAATCCAGTTCTTTGCCGATTTTTCGATGGTCTCTTTT
>JBDRKH010000059.1:0-2066 GCA_043814195.1 Patescibacteria group bacterium | reverse complement strand
CCAAAAATTCTAATTTTGCTTCCAAGCGGCCGAGTTCTTTTTGAATCTGGGAACGCTCTAACAGAAGTTTACTTTGTTGATTTTTTATTTTTTTAATTTCTTGATATTCCTCTTTTGGCTGAGATTCAATTTTTTTAATTTCTAATTCCAGGATTTCTAATTCTTTTTCTTGTTCATCAATTTGGGTTTCTAAAGATTTCAGAATAGGGTTAATTTTTGACTGGCCGGTTTCAATTTCATTCAATTTATAAGAAAAATAATTATTTTCTAATTCTTCCAATTCTTTCTGGAGGTCTAATCTTTTTAGCCATTTATTTGTCTGGCGCTTCAGCATCCGAAGGCGCGGAGCAACTTCGCTAACCATTGCTCTTACTTTTTCTAAATTAAACGAAGTGTTTTTTAATTTTCTTTCCGCCTCAATTTTTTTAATTTGATACTCTCTTAGGCCCAAAATCTCTTCAATCATAATCCTTCGCTCTTCAGGAGAAGCCTTAACAAAAAGGTCGCTGTCGCCCTGATTGATGATTGACAAACCTTTGGTGCCCAGACGCGACCGGCTAAAAAAATCAATGACATCTTTAAGCCTAACCTCCGCTTTATTAAGAAAATATTGAGAGACCCCGTCTCGGCCGACTCTTCGAATAACCGAAACCTCTTTAAAATCAACCGGGAAAAATCCGGAATTGTTGTCAAAATGAATTCCGGCCTGGGCCAGACTCATTCTCGGCTTTTTGGGGGTACCGTTAAAAATCAAGTCCTCGGCTTTGGCGCTTCTTAAATTTTTGGCTTCCCGTTCACCTAAAAGCCAGCGAATAGCGTCAATTAAATTTGATTTGCCGGCGCCGTTCGGTCCGACAACGGCGGTAATGCCGGCTGGAAATTCCAAAAGCGTCTTTGAAGCAAAAGACTTAAAACCGTTTAATTCCAAACTCTTTAAGAACATATCAGTGGTTCAGCGTTAATCTGCGTAGATATCCGCGTAAATCCGCTTCTATGGGCCCGTAGAAGCAGATAAACGCGGATTAAAACGCTGATAAACGCGGAACTATTGAGGGTTAAGATTTCGAAGGGCGTTCTTTGCCGCTTCAATTTCCGCTTCCTGTTTAGAATATCCTTCGCCTTCGGCAACTAGTTTATCTCCAAAATAAACTCCCATCTTAAATATCTTTTTATGGTCAGGTCCCCATTCTTCAAGCATTTGATAGGTGGGCGTTAATTTCATTTTTTCCTGGACAATTTCCTGAAGATGGCTTTTCGGGTCCTTATAGAGACCGCCTTCAATAACGTTGTTTAAGTTAGGATTAACAATAAACTCTTCAATTATTCTTTTAGCTTCTTGATAGCCAGCGTCCAAATAAACGGCGCCGATTACCGCTTCCATCGCATTAGCCAGAATTACTTTTCGAGCCCGACCAATATCCTTAGCTTCGCCCCGGGACAATAAAATAAACTCGTCAAAACCTAAATTTTTAGCTACCTCGGCCATTATCTGATAATTCACTAAAGCTGCCCGCAAACTCGTCAATTGACCTTCGGGGTATTGAGAAAATTTATTGAAAAGTATTTCGGTTACCGCCAATTCTAAAACCGCGTCGCCTAAAAATTCCAGGCGCTCATTATGGGAGACGCCCCAGGAGGGGTTTTCATTAAGATAAGAACGATGAGTTAAAGACTCTTTGAGGAGAGCCTTATTTTTAAAGACAAAGCCAATTTTACTTTCCAAAGCAGATAAATTCACTTAAATAAAGTAACTAGTAATTAGTAACTAGTAACTAGGATTAATTAATTCTTGATTCCTATTTACTATTTACTGATTACTATTTACTAGTCCCTAAAATTACACCCTTCTCACTTTTGGCGGTCTTGGGCCATTATGAGGAATCGGCGTTAAATCTTTAATTGATAAAATATTAAATCTCTGATTAGCTAAAGCTCTAATAGCAGAATCGCGGCCTGCGCCGACGCCTTTAACAATAACTTCGAGGTTAGAAAATCCAATTTTTTTCAGTTTTTCGCTAATTACCCCCACCACTTTAGAAGCGGCAAAAGGCGTGGCTTTTTTAGGG
>JBDRKH010000058.1:0-3040 GCA_043814195.1 Patescibacteria group bacterium | reverse complement strand
ATGTTCGCCGGCCAGCTTGGAAATGCCATAAACCGTTTCGGGGTTTGTTGTTTTTGATTCGCTGTAAGGGATAGAATCGCCTTTTTTCCATCCATAAACCATAACAGATGACGAATAAAAAACTTTCTTAACATTGTTCTGACCAGCCAATTCAAGTAAATTCAAGGTCCCCTTAACATTGCTTTCCAAAACCTTTAAAGGAACATCAATTGATTGCATGTGTTTTTCAGCCGCCAAATGGAATAAATAGTCAACATTTTTAAGCGCTTTGGCCAGAACAGCATTGTTAGAACTGCCAAGCCTGTATTTAATAACCTCAACTTGATTTATTAAATCGCCCAAGTTCTCTTTTTTTCCGTATTCTAAACTGTCAATAATAGTAATTTTTTTAACGCCTAAATCAACCAATCTCTTTGTTAAATGAAGACCAATAAAACCGCACCCTCCGGTTATTAAAACATTGCTTCCTTTAAGTTTAACATTATTTTTCATAAGTTATTTACTTGGTAAATAGAATTTTAAAAACCTGACAATGGAGGGGATATTGAAAAAATCGTTTTTCCCGCGAAGAATACTCCAAACAATATCAAAAAAATTTCTTCTCATCCAAGTAAATATCATCTTTTTCTTATACCTAATCAAATCATCAAAGTCAACATCATCAAGCTTAATAACCGGCCTATTAAATAGAATAAAATTGCCCTTGATTATATCATCTAACGTTGTATCATCCATCATTTTGCCATCAGTAACCCACTGAAATAATTTTGTTCCAGGAAAAGGCGTGGCGAAAAAAATAGACAAGCCATTAAAAGGCAAATCCTTCAATATTCTATTAGTGTTTTCCAATGATTTTTTTGTTTCGCCTGGCATTCCTAGGACAAAATAGCCGTTTGCCTTTAACCCGATTTTTTTGCATATTCGAACCACCTCATATATCTTTTCTTGAGACAAATTCTTTCCAATCACAGTATTCCGCATATGTTCGTCGCCCGATTCAATCGCCAAATTAACGCAAACGCAACCCGCTTCTTTCATTTTTTGAAGAATTTCATAATCAAGATACCTGACTGCCACTCCATTAGGCGTATTCCATTTAACTTTAATCCCCCTGTCAATCATCCCCTGGCAAATATCCAATATTCTTTGTTTAGATAAAGTAAGATTGTCATCTTCAATACAAAGCTCTTTGGCCTGATATTGATTAACTAAAAGCTCTATTTCTTCAAGAACGTTTTCAGCGCTGCGCGCTCGCCAGCGTGCTCCATGAATTAAATACATGCTGCAAAAAGAGCACTTATTAGGACAGCTCCGGCTGGTTAAAATAGCGAACTGACGATTGGCTCCCAGCCCCCAGTTAACCGGGGCGCTATCCCTTAAATAATCCTCCACCGGCACTAAATGGCGGGCCGGAAAAGGCAAGGTATCCAAATTTTCAATAAATTTGGTTTTGGGATTAATCAAAATCCGGCCTGCCTGGCAATAAGCTAAACCATCAATCTCCTGAAGCTTTTTTAAATCCCTTGATTGAATAACTTTAATCAAATCTAAAAAACTGTATTCTCCCTCTCCTAAAATGATGTAATCAAAAAAAGGATAATCTTTTAAAATCTGCTCAGTAAAAACAGTTGGATGAATCCCGCCAATGGCAATGATAATGTCTTTATTGATTTTTTTTATTTCCCGGGCAACTTCTAAAACATAAGGGAATCTCATTGAAAAAAAACAACCTATGCCAACTATATCTGGCTGTTCTTTTTTAACCTTGATGATTAATTCATCCAAAGTATCGCCATAATGCCAGGTATCTTTTTGAAGAAGTCGCTTTTGGCCAACCGAAGCATCTATTATTCTGACCGGAAAATTATTTTCTTCTAAAACGGCAGCGATGTACATTAACCCCAAAGGCATTTCCACTCTCTCGTATTTGGTTACTGCTTGGAAATAAGGATTAATTAGCAATGTCTTCATAAGCTATATTTTTCATAAATCCTAAAATGCGCCCTGTTCTTTTATTCCAAGTATATTCTTGGACCGTCTCCCAGGCCTTTGCTGAGATTTTATCAGAAAAATCAGGGTTTTTCAACGCCCGCTTGATTCCTTCGGCCAGGCCATGAGGACTGTCTGGCTCTGCTAAAATTGCGTTATTCTCATCTAGAACCTCCCTGATAGAAGGCAAATCAGAGGTGACAATCGGCCGTTGGCTGGCCATATACTCAAACATCTTCATGGGCGAAGTCCAATATTTGGAAATTGGCTCTTGAGCTGAATTAGGCAGAATTAAAACATCAGCCGCCTTCAACCAATAAGGGATTTCTTGATAAGGCCGGTGGCCGACTACTAAAACATTATTCAATTTAATAATCGAAACTTGGTGCTTAAAACTTGAAACATCTTTTTCTGTGCCACCTACAAATATAAATAAAATATTTTGAAAATTAGAAATTGAAAATTGAAAATTCTGTGCTGCTTTAAGTAGCACAGTTGCCCCTTTCCATTCATACAAATGGCCTGTATATAGCGCTATTTTTTTGTCTTGGGGCAAATTCAATTTTTTTCTCGCTTCTTGTTTTGTGATTTTAATATCAAATTTATCTAAATCTACCCCATCAGGCGCAATTAGAATTTTATCCTCTGAAATTCCCTTTTTAATCAAAGCGTCTTTTAATCCTTGGGTAATAGTAATAATGCCCTTTACTTTTTCCAAATCATTCTTATTAAAACTTCTGGGCAAGCTATGCATTTCATAAAACACATTTTTATGAAAAGAGCTCAAGCGTTTAACAAAAACCAAATCTCGGGAATAAATAATATCGGCTTTTTCTTTTTTTAAAAATAAGATTACGGCTTTTAAAAAACTCCTGCTTTGAAGCCAGAAAGAAACTCTGGGTATTGATATTCGCATAAAGTCAATTATCTTTAAATACTCGATTTCGAAACTCGGCTTTTGAGAATAATATTGCCAAATATTTTCCTTAATCTGATTTTTGCGCGCCGGGACAACCAATTTGACATCTAATCCTGACAAAGCAAATGTCTC
>JBDRKH010000057.1:0-12687 GCA_043814195.1 Patescibacteria group bacterium | reverse complement strand
AAGTTGCCCGGTTCAGGCCTGGCCGCTCGCGCTCCTTCTTCAGCGCCATCGGTTAATTTGTCGTCAGGCGCTGGTTTAGTCGGGTCATAGCCAGCCGCTATTTCCTCTCCATCCAGATATCCATCGCCATCCGTATCAGGATTGTTGGGGTCAGTCTTGTAGAGGTTTTCTTCCCAGCCCGCCAGACCATCATTGTCTAAGTCGTCAATAATTTCTTGGTCCTTTATTTTTTGGGCAATTTGGTCAAGAAGATCAGCTTGACTAGTCTGGCTTTTTAATACCAAATAACCGCCAATGGTAATGCCGATTAGTAATACTAAAATCACCACAAACAGATATATTTTTTTGGAGAATAATTGTGGTTTCATTTAATGTTTTTGAAAATGCTTATTTAGTAATATTATACAATATTTTAGCAATAATCCAAAATGCTTTTAGTTGGTTTTTATCCACAAGATTAGGGGGCAAAACCAAACTATTGACAAATAGGTTGAAGTGTTATATAATTATAGAAATTAGCAGTCTTAAAAATTAAATATTTTTAAAAATATAAGGAGGGTTTGCGATGAGAAGAGATAGAATTTTTCTGGTTATGTTAGTTGTTGTTTTCTTGGTATCGGGCTGCGCCAGCATTGGCCGGGTTGCCAAAAACACCTTTTGGCCGGATATAATGGAGATTCCAGCGCCACAGCCCGGATTGGTTTTACTGATAAACCGAAGTCCGGCCGTCTGGGCAGATTGTTTTCTTTTCCCGGGTCATTTCAGGGAAGAAGAATTAATTCTGCCTCATCCTGCTGAATCAGGCAAACTGATGTTCGCTCTGCCTTTGCTGAAGCAGTTTGTCATTGCCCCGCCCGTTAATCAGGCCAGGCGAAGCATTTTTGCTTCAGCCACGACCGTGCCTCTGTTAATGTCTTTCCCGGCGGATTACACCTTATTGGTGTTCCACCGGAATTTCAGGGGAGAGGTGGTAGAAGTGGGAACAGAAAGGTTTTCCACCACTGGTTTTTATCGGAATGAGTATGTAAAAATCGGCGGGAAAAAAATTTACGCGGACCAGATTATTCGGCTGGCCAGGGTTCGTCCCTATGAGAATCGGCAATTCAGATTCCATCGGACCTATTATCCTGGCCATGCCCTTTTATCAGCTCTGGGGTTTTAAGAGGAGGTTGAAATGAAAAAGATTTCTTGTTTGATATTTTGGCTGATTTTGACAACCGGTTGCGCGGCCCAGAAGCCGATTATGATAGAGAGTCCTCCATCTGCGTCAGGCTTGCCGGGAAATATCTTGGTTGGTCACAGCCGCGCCGCGCCTCCGTTGTTTTCGGACAAATTCGTTCTGAAGGTTTTGAATGGCCTTCATGATTTTGTCCGGCTGACAGCAGGAAGAGAGGAAATCGAAATAAATCCTGGAGGGATTGCGGAAATTCCCTACCAAAAAGGAATCCGGTCTCGTTACACTATTCTTACGGGAGAGGTAATTACCAAATTTGATAAATTTGGCAATCCGCTCCCTCGTAATGGCGAGATTCTAAGAGGGACTATTTCCCAAAGATTGGTTGTCCCAGCCAGAGGCGATTCGCGCTACAATGAGGACCTCTGGCACATTACTAGCTTTCGGAAACTCCGCGAGTAAGGAGTTTCCAGTCCTCTAAGGACAAATTTTCCGCCCTGGCTTGGTGCAATAAATTGCATTGAGTCAGGGCTGTTTTAATTCGCTCGCGCGGGATGTCTAGTTTATTAGAAAGATTATTAATCAGTTGCTTGCGGGGCGAGGAGAACCCGGCTTTGACAATTTGGAAAAACTTTTTAATGTTTACGCCTTTTGGTTTTTGGATATTAGTGATTTGGATAATCGCCGAGTCTACTTTAGGTTGGGGCCAGAAACAGGTTTTAGAAACATAATGGATAATTTTGGGCCGACTGTAGAATTGAACTGATACAGCCAACAAATTCATTCTGGCTTGCCCGCCGTAGCCCGAAGGGCGAAGGCGGGGCGGCCGGGCGCAGATTCTTTGAGCCATTTCTTTCTGGATTAAGAGATTGATTGATTGGGGCGGATGAGCTGATTCTAAAAACATTCGGATAGCCGGGGCGGTTAGATAATAGGGCAGGTTGGCGACAATAAGGCCGTACCTTAACCCCTGAATTTTTAAAATATCGCCTTGGATAATTTCTATATTGTCCCAGTCTTTTAAAATTTCTTTTAATATTTCAGCTAGTTTTTTGTCTTTTTCCACGGCAATTACTTTTCTTGCCTCTCCGGCAAGTTTTTTAGTAAGTATGCCCAGTCCGGGTCCGATTTCCAGGACAATATCTTGTTTGGAAATATTGGCGGTTTGGATAAGTTTTTGAGCAATGTTCTGGTCAATTAAAAAATTCTGGCCCATTCGTTTATTGGGTTTAAGGTGGTGTTGTTGGAGCAGGTTTTTAAGTTCGGTTTTGTTCATGATTGTGATACTCAATCAGATGTTCGGGAATATCATTGAGAAAGCGGGAGGGCGGATTAATCATAATTTGTCCCCAGAGTTTGCGCTGCTGGGCAAAACACAGATAGGCTTTTTGTTTGGCTCGGGTGATTCCAACATAACAGAGCCGCCTTTCTTCTTCCATTTGGTCGGGATTAAAAAAACTTTTTGAATGAGGGAAGATCCCCTCTTCACAGCCAACCATAAAAACTATTGGGAATTCCAGTCCCTTAGCGCAGTGCAGAGTCATTAAATTAACCAGATTTTTTTTGTTTTCCACTTCATCCAGGGCGCTGAATAAAGAAACTTCTTCTAAGAATTTGGCTAAGCCCTGGCCTGGTTCTGTTTGGTCAAATTTGTTGGCTACGGTAAAAAGCTCCTTGATATTTTCCCAGCGATATTCTCCTTCTTCGGTGCCATCTCGCAGATAATTTTCATAGCTAATTTTTTTAATTACAAAATTAATCAAGTCAGTCAAAGGTTTTTTCTGGCTGACTTGGCGGAAATTATCAATCAAAGCGTAAAAATCTTTTAGGGGCTGGGGATGTTCTTTAAGGGAATATAGCTCTTGGATATTTTTAGCGAATTTAGCCAAGCGCCGGGCCGGGGTATTAATGATTCTTTGACAGTTAATCATGTCTTTGGGATTAATAATCAGCTTAAGATAAGCCAAAATATCTTTGATTTCCCGGCGGTCATAGAATCGGACGGCGCCAATCAGCTTATAAGGGAAATTAGCTTTGAGAAAAGCTTCTTCAATGGCCCGGGACTGGGCATTGGTTCGGTAAAGCACGGCAATATCCTGAAACTTGAAACCTGGAACCTGAAACATATTATTTATTTCATTAATAACAAAAGCTCCTTCTTCCTCTTCGTTTTTCGCCTCAAAAATGTTAATTAAGGGGCCCTGGTCGTTTTCCGTCCAGAGATTTTTTTCTTTACGCTGGATATTTTTAGTAATAATCTGATGGCTGGCTTCTAAAATGTTTTGGGTGGAGCGGTAATTTTGTTCCAAAAGAATTACTTGGGCTTGGGGATAGTCTTTTTCAAAATTAAGAATATTACGAAAATCAGCCCCCCTCCAGCTGTAAATTGACTGGTCAGGATCAGCGATGAGCCAGAGATTTTGGCGCTTTTGGGCCAATAAATTAGTCAAAGTATATTGGCTTAAATTAGTATCATGGGCTTCATCAACCAAGAGATATTGCCATTGGTTTTGGTATCTGGCTAGAATTTCTGGATTTTTCTGGAAAAGTTTGACCGTCAGCATAATTAAGTCATCAAAATCCAAAGCATTGGCTTTTTTTAGGGACTCTTGATAGGCCTGATAAATCCGGGCAATTGTTTCGGGAAAATATTCTCGGGCTTGTTCTTGGTAATTTTGCCAGTCAATCAACTCGTCTTTGGCTCGGGAAATGGTTTCTCGGACCGCGCCTGGTTTGAACTGGTCTGGGCTGATTTGTAAGTTTTTAAGAGTCTGTTTAATCAAAGAAAGCTGGTCCGCGTCATCATAGATAACAAAGTTTTTCTGATAGCCCGGCAGTTTGTTAATCTGCTGGCGCAGAATTTTTAAGCAGATAGCGTGAAAAGTGCCAATATCTGGTAATCGGTTTTTGGTCAGATCAAGGAGAGCCCGAACTCGTTCTTTCATTTCTCCGGCTGCCTTATTGGTAAAAGTCACCGCCAGAATATTTTCCGGAGCAATACCCTGCTGGATTAAATAGGCGATTCGGTGGGTTAAGCACCGAGTTTTGCCGCTGCCTGGGCCGGCGATAACTAAAACCGGTCCTTCCAGGACCGTAACCGCTTGTTTTTGTTTTTGATTAAGCGAGGCAAGAATATTTGTCATTCTATTTCTCTCCAATTTTCTACGCTCCAGCCGCCGCCTGGCCCGCTGCTAAAATTAATATTTTCTAATCCTATATCATAACTAATAACTGCGTTATTATCCAAAATCAATTTATAGGCAGTTGCTTCCCTGACACTTATATTATTGCTAAGATAAATAGCTCCGTGAGAAGCATAGAAAATAGCGCCCGTGGCATTATTGTCTAATTTAATGGCTGGGCTAGTTAGGTCTATTGAATTATTAGTTGAAAGCATCATTAAATAGCTGCCTGATTCGCCCGAGCCTCTTATTGTAATGTTATTGTTAATCGACATTTTCCCATCGCTAATAATCACTCCGCTTAAGGAGTTAAAGCTACTATCTAGTCGGATAGTAGAATTATTGCTGGCATTAATATTTCCTTGGACGTAAATCAGGCCGGTGGCGGTAAAGGTGGCATTATTGCTGATATTCAGGTTTCCGGTTATTTTAATCGGGCCAAGGGAGCGAGTCCCGCTAACCGTATAATCTCCGTAAATTATTCCTCCGGCTGAAGCCTCTTCTTTCCATGTATTTATTTGCGATTCGGAGATAGGCAAATCTATTGGTTCAATAGGATTTTCTAAAACTACTAATTGGCCATAACTGCAATTAGCGATTGTCCCTCCATGGACATAATAGAGAGTTCCTTTAATATCAGCATTGCCACAAGAATAAGTATAAGCATCGCCGCCAATAGCTACA
This sequence comes from Patescibacteria group bacterium, assembly GCA_043814195.1. GTDB lineage: Bacteria > Patescibacteriota > Minisyncoccia > Portnoybacterales > UBA2143 > JBDRKH01. The sequence continues at coordinate 7,647 of JBDRKH010000057.1, read as the reverse complement.
TCCTCGATTTTTTTATTAATATTAGCCACGGTGGCTGTATCGGTAATTTCCCCTGCTCCGCTAATATCACCATCAGAAAAAACATTGCCTATTATTTTGCTATTACTGCCCATGAGAACCCCTCCTTCTCCGGCTTGAGCCCCATAATGAAAATTAACTTTATCGCTGGTAATGGCATAAACAACCGTTACTTTTCTGATTCGATTATCAATATTGCCTTGAGAAGTAATAGTTCTTGAGCCGCCAATAGGGTCAGTTATTTCTATGGTAGTTGAACCGTCTCCGATGGTTAAAGTATTAGGGCTGGAAATTTGCATGCCGTTTTTTAAACGCCATAAAGCATCTTCAATTCCGGCCTCGGCCAGATAATAGCTTTTAATAGATTCTATTTTCGCTTGGGCATTAGAAAAGCTATTCATGGTTAAAAAGCTTAGACTCATCCCAATAAATAAACTGGCCGTCAAAATAATTATTAAGCTAAGCAAAAGAGCCGCTCCTTTTTCTTGATTGATTTTAATGATTTTAATCATTGCGCAAATTGGCGGTGGAAACTAAAGTTGATGTTGCTTGGTAAGTAATTCCCCCGCCGGGATGATTATAAATGGCCGATAATTCAATTCGGACAGATTTATTATTATTGCTGTCTATTAGATAATTAAAAACCAGATTGTTTATTTTTATTTTTTCTGAAGTTAAGGCAACCGCTTCAGATTCTTCTTGTTTAAAACAAATTCGGCCGTTTTCATCTAAATAAAAATCAAGATAAGTTGTTTCTTCTCCTTGGGGTTTATTTTGGGCTGTTTCTAAGCTCAACTGCCCTGGATGGCTGCCAAAAGAACTGGTTGGGAGATAAACATTTTGACTGTGTCTGATGTGCCAAAGCATTATTTCCATGGCTCGCTGGCTGTTTTCTAAAACCTCCTTGCTGATTTTTATTTTCGTTTGGACATCAATCAGATTAAAGACAAACAAAATAAGGAAGACCGCAACAATCGCGAAAGTAGTTATATAAATAATCAATTCAATTAAAGTAAATCCGGTTTTATTCTTCATTCCAATTAGTTAAATAAGTGATCAAATTAATTTGTTTTGTTTGGTCTCTTTCATTCCATTCAACAAAAGCAGTTATTTTTTTAGTTTGATTATCTTCTGCGCCGGAATCGCTAATATTGTCATTATCATCCCGATAGACCCTTTCCATAATTATCCAGCGGGCATAAATTCCGTTAATTAGCCCTGGGTCAACAGAACTTAAAGTCCACTTATTCTCTGAAATAATTGGATAATAAGGATTTTCCAAAGAAAGAGAGGCAAAATTAGTCCAGTTTTCGTCTCTGACTGCTCGAGTCGCTTCAATTGCTTCAGCTGTCAAATTGATCGCTTCTAGTTTTGATTTGCTTTGTTCTTGTAATCTAAGACTGTATTGGGCTAAAGTCAAAAAACTAAAAAAGGAAATAAAAATAATAGTGAGAGCAACGATTACTTCAATTAAACCAATGCCTTTTGTCGATTGGCAATTTTTTTTCATTGAATTTCCATAATTCCTCCCCAAAAACCAACTGTTGCCTGGCCGTCAGCTGTGTAAGAGATAATTTCTTTGCCATCTATTGATATTTGAAGAGGTTTGTTGTTTTGGCTGTTGTCTCGATGGATACATAAAATAGTATTAACCGCATCCAGAGAATGGGTATGGACGCGTAATTCTTGATTTTGTCCATTGACTTCAATTGTTCCGCTCCAGTCAAATTCTGTTTGGCTCAAATTAAAATAATCAGCCATATTGATATTGACAATTACTTCGGGAGTATCGGGAAAATATAAAGTTAGGACAGCAGAACTTTGAATACTCCAACCGAGGTTGAAATGAATATGCCTGCCATCTATCAATCGATTGGTTTGACAGCATTCACCCAAAGACGAAGCTAGCTCGATTTGGCCCGTGGAATGAATATTAACGGTTTCCAGCTTGCTTGGTTGAGAAATAATTCTTAAATCAATCGTCCCATTCTGTTCGGTTTGGCCATTAATTCTTTGAAAAACAACATCAGCGCCCTCTCCATTCAAACTGATATTGACGATTTCTAGGCGATTTGGCAGTTGATAATCGATATTGTCATCTGCCTCTGGCTGGTGGGTGTCGCCTTTGAATAAAATATATTTGTCGTTTTCAAAATGGACCCCATATTGAGAAGCTTGTTCAGAAGCCAATGTTTTAGTTTGAGCTGATTTAAGAACAGAGACTATTTTTTGAGCAGTATTTTCTAACTCGGTATTTTTTTCAAAATAACGATAACTGCTGATGGTTATAGTAATTATCAAAGCAATAACCGCTAAGGCAATAAGCGTTTCAATAAAGGTAAAACCCCTTTGTTTATCCATAAAAAATATTTTTAGATTCCGCCCATCATCGAATACATAGGTTGAATCATACTTATGGCAAAAAAGCCGACGGCGGCGCCAATCACAATCATAATTACCGGCTCTAGAACAGAAGATAGATTTTTGGTGGTATTGTCAATTTCTTCTTCATAAAAATCAGCCAGCTCATTCAAAATTTCACCAAGATTACCGGTTTCTTCGCCTACGCTAACCATCTCAATAATCATGGGCATATAAAGTTCCTTGTATCTGGTTAGGGATTTACTTAGGGATTCGCCCTTTTGAACCTGTTGAGCGCAATCAAGCAAGGCGTTTTTAAAATGAATATTATTTAAAGTGCCAGCCACTATTTTTAAAGATTCAACAATAGAAACTCCGCTTTTAATCAGAGAACTTAAAGTCCGGGCAAAGCGAGCCGAATTGATTTTTTTAATCAAGGCGCCGAAAATCGGAGAAAAAAGGTATATTTTGTGAAGAGTTTTTCGAACTGAGGAAATTTTGCTGATTAATCTTATTAAAATAACCAGACTGACTAAAACGATTAAACCGAGAATAGAATTGTTTTTAAGCAAATTGCTTAAACCAATAATTATTCTGGTGGTTATGGGCAAATCTATTTTCATTTCAGCGAAAACATCAGTTAATTTGGGCACTACCACAATCATCATCATAATACCAATGCCAATCATAGCGGTGATAATAACCGCCGGATAAATCATTGCTCCTCTGACCCGGCTGATTAATTCGTGGTCCTTTTTCATCTGTTCAGCCAGGATTTTTAAGACTTCATTAAGGTTGCCGCCTGTTTCTCCCACTTTGACCATATTGACATAAATCTGGTTAAAAACTTTAGGGTGTTTGGCTAAGGCGTCACTGAAAGACTCTCCTTGGCGAATATTGATTTCAAGCTGGCTAATTATTTTTTTTAATTTTTGGTTTTTAGTTTGTTCGCTAAGAACTTTAAGAGCTTGGGTTAAAGATAGTCCGGCCTCAATCATTACGGAAAGATGCCGGCTAAAAACCATTCTTTCCACCAAAGAGATATTGCTCCATAGTTTGATTTTTTGGAGAATTCTTTCCAGTTTTTTCTTTGTTTCAGGCTCGCCCGCTATCTCGGCTGAAATCAAAACTAAACCCTGGGTTCTTAAAACGCCAGCTAATTCATGTCTATTAATTGCTTCTAAATGGCCAGTTTGAGTCTGACCTTGTTGATTTTTAGCTGTATAGATAAAATTAGGCATAATTTACTCTTCGGTTACTCTTAATATCTCTTCAATACTGGTGACTCCTTGAACTGCTTTAATAAAGCCGTCTTCCAGCATAGTCAGCATCCCATCTTTTTTGGCTTGTTCTTCAATTTGGTCAGCCGTCGCTTCTTTGACAATTAATTCTTTAATAATTTCATTGACTTCCAGTACTTCATAAATGCCCAATCGTCCCTTGTAGCCGTCCGGGCAATTCTGAGATTTGCCCGGCCGGCAGAATTCAATAGTTGACCAGCCTTGTTTGGGTTCAATAATTTTTTGTTGTTTGAGCATTTCTAGAATTTTATCCAAATCAATTTCTTGTTCCAGGCTTTTAATTTCTGCCGCGCTTAATTTATATTTTTCTTTTGATTCGGGACAAAGTCGGCGGACTAAACGCTGGGCCAGAATAACATTGGTGGTTGAAGAAATCAAAAAAGGTTCGGCTTTCATATCAATTAATCTGGGAAAAGTTCCAGCCGCGCTGTTGGTGTGGAGGGTGGAAAGAACTAGATGTCCGGTCAAAGCCGCATTAATCGCTAAGCCAGCTGTTTCGTTGTCTCTGATTTCTCCGACCATAATAATATCCGGGTCTTGGCGGACTAAGGACCGGAGTCCATTGGCAAAGGTCAAGCCGATTTGCGGTTTGACCTGGGTTTGATTAATTCGGGGCATCCGATATTCAATCGGGTCTTCAACCGTGGCAATATTAACTCCTGGCTCATTAAGAATATCCATGATTGTATAAAGGGTGGTGGTTTTGCCGCAGCCAGTCGGCCCGGTCACTAAAATCATACCATTGGGTTTTTTAATGCTATGATGGACTTTTTCCAGCGCTTGGTCTCTCAGACCAAGTTTTTCTAGGGTTAATCCCTGGGCATCTTCTGGCAAAAGCCTTAAAACCGCTTTTTCCCCGTCGTAAATGGGGATAGTAGAAACGCGAAAAGATATTTTGTAATCTTCGGTTTCTATTTTAAAGCGGCCGTCTTGAGGCAGGCGGTGTTCATCTAGTTTTAAGTTGGAAAGAACCTTGATTCGAGCAATAACACCCTGGTGGATTTTCTGGGGCAGAGTCATCGCATCGTGGAGAATACCATCAATCCGATAGCGGACTAAAATCTCTTTTTCTAAAGGTTCAATATGAATGTCCGAAGCCTGCTGAAGAATCGCATGTTTTAAAAGAGTGTCAACAATTTTAATGATCGGCAATTGTTCAGCTGCTTTTTCCAAGTCTTCTTTGCTTTCTTCTCCTTTTTGTTCAGGCAGAGTAATTATTTTCGCTTCATCTTTAATCAGTTCGCCAAACTCTACTTCCAGACTTTTTTGATATTGACGAAGAGCATTTTTGATACTCTCTGGGCTGGTTAATCGGGGCAGGATTTTTAAATCAGACTTCTTTTTGACAAAATCAATGGTTTGGAGGTCTTCTGGATCAAGCATGGCTACTTCTAGTTCCTGTCCTTTTTGACGAAAAGCAATAATATTATGGCGTCGGGCAATCGGTTCAGGAATAATTCGGAGAAGTTTTTTATCAATAGCCGCTTTTTCTAAGTTAACAAAGGGGATGCCCAGGATATAGGCCTGGAGCTTGATTAATTGTTCCTGGGTTATGATTTTTTCCTTAATTAAAACATCACCCAGCCTTTGTTCGGTTTTTTCTGCTTTTTTCTCAGCTTTTTCCAGCTGGTCTTTTTTAACCAAACCAGCATCAAGAATAAAAGCCTTGAGTTGTGAATCCTCTATTTTCATTATCCTCCTTATTCCCCTAAAGTTTCTTTTATCTTTTTAACCACTTCCGCTAATTCGTAATTAGCTTTGACCAGAAAGGTGGTGGCGCCCAGAGAAAGAGCTTTTTCTACATCAGCGCTGCCTTCTAGGTTGGTCAGGACAATCACTGGAATATCTTTAGTCTCCGGGCCAGTTTTTAGTTCTTTAAGCACTTCAAACCCGTCTTTTTTGGGCAGAATTAAATCCAGAAGAATTAAATCGGGTTTGGATTTTTTGGCTAGATCCAAACCCAATTGGCCATCAAGGGCGTTTTTGACTTGATAGCCTTCTTGCTCTAAAAAGCGGCCAACATTTTTTTGTAGGACGGGCTCATCTTCAATAAAAAGAATTGTTTTCATATTTTCTTGAAACATGAAACTTGAAACTTGAAACATTAAATATTATGTTTCAGGTTTTATGTTTCAGGTTTTATGATTTAATTGGTAATTCAAACCAAAAAGTTGTTCCTTGTCCTTCTTGGCTTTTAAATCCTATTTTTCCTTTAGATTCGTTGATTACGGCTCTGACGATGAAAAGACCGAGGCCAGTTCCTTCGGTTTGGTACTTCATAACATTTTGACTGCGAAAGAATTTTTGAAAAATCTTGTTCTGGTCCTGTTTGGGAATGCCTACTCCATTGTCTTTTACCTCACATTTTAGAGAAGCGCCCTTTTTAAAAATTTTTATCCCCACTTTTCCCGGTTCTCTGGTGTATCTGATGGCATTGTCTATTAAATTACTCAGAGCCAATTTAATTGCTTGAAAGTCAGCTGAAATTAAGGGAGAATTTGGTTCTGCTTTCAGAGATAATTGGAGATTGCTGGCTTTTGCCAGGGGCGCATATTCTTTAATTAGTTCTTGGGCAATTTTTACCAAGGAAAAGCTTTCATTGGCCAGTCCTAATTTGCCTTGTTCAACTCGGGAAACATTTAATAAGTCATTAACTAGATTAATCATTCTTTGATTGTTTTCCTTAATGTCGCTTATTCTATCTTTGATTTCTCCATTGAGATTATTGACCTGTTCTTTTTCCAGCAGATTAATCGTCCATTTAATAGCGCTCAAAGGAGTGCGGAGCTGATGAGAGGCAATGCTGACAAACTCCGATTTCATATAGTTGGCTTGGGCTAATTTTTCAAAGCCGCGAATAATCAAATAGCCAATAACCAAGAAAATAGCGGCTAGAGAAATAACAATCAAAGCGACAATTTCGGGTTGGGCATATTTACTCGCCGTCAAATAAGTGGCAATAATAGCAATAATCGTGATGAGACCAATCAGCGGAAAAAGAAAGCTAGGACATTGCCAGAGACCAAGATGATATTTTTTGCACTGATTAAAGAAATCCAATTGCTGACCGATTTTTTTAATATCCATAATTATTCCAAGTATACCACAAAAGACAAATCAAGGAAAATTGACGAAATGTTAATAAGGGGGTATGATGAGAGAAACAGCGGAGCGTGGCCTAATGGCAAGGCACTTCGTTTGGGACGAAGGGATTGCTGGTTCGAGTCCAGTCGCTCCGACCAGGGTTTATTTGCTATGTTATTAAGCATATGAAATATATTAAAGATATTAGCTGGGAACAAATTTTTGAGGGCTGGCGAGAACGCGAGGCAAATGATCCGGGCTGGATTCATTGTGCCACTCAAATTAAAGGTTGGCCCGATTGGGAATCCTGGCGGCGTTTTTCTGCTTCCCAGATTAGGGCTGATGAGCGCGCTTGGCAGATTTTTGAATTTACTGACCCGATTAATGAAATTCCAGCCATGTTGGTTGGCCCTTATTCTGGTTGGCAAGCGCGCTTGCCAGAGAAAAACAAACTTTCTTTTGAAGGCCTTTTAAATATTCCAGAACAATACGAATTTTTTAAGAAACACGATAAAGTTAAATCAATTACAGAAAATTTTCCCGTGGCCAGTCAGTTTATCGGATTAATCCGTCAGGATTCCGGCAAAATAGTTTGTTTAGAAGGGCATCATCGGGCGGTGGCCGTGGCTCTGGCTAAAAAACAAAACCAGTCAATTGATTTTAAAGGAAAGATTAGTATTGTTTTGGCTGAATTAGCAAAAACCGAGATTGCCTTGCTTGATAAAGTATTAGCCAGAGGCACTTCTAAAAATCCTAAAGATTAAAGTCCTAAGCGGGTATCGTATAGTGGTTATTATTTTTGGTTTCCAACCAAATGACGAGGGTTCGACTCCCTCTACCCGCTCCTTCATCAAATAACAAAAAGGCGTCCCGCAGTACTGCG
>JBDRKH010000056.1:0-3528 GCA_043814195.1 Patescibacteria group bacterium | reverse complement strand
ATCTTTTAGGAGGTGCTATATGTTATTTAACAAAAAAAAGCAAAAAACAGAAATGTCGTGCATCAAAACACTTCACGGAAAGAAAGCTACAAAGGCATTACTAAAAAGTTTAGAAGAAACAAGCAAACAAGCAGAAAGAATTTTTAGAGCCAATCATGGTGGTGGATGTCCATGTCCCAAAGAAATAGCTAATCCTGGATTTTGGTCAGTTTTAACAGAAAACTTTTAAAATTGATTGACCTGCCATAATTAATCAAAAGAGGTCTAGGTGTAAAATCTTGACCTCTTTCTCTTTTTTATAATTCAATATCAAATCGAAAACATTTTAAATAGTTATAAACCTCCCCAACCAACTCCCTAAAAGTTTTCTTAGTGTCTTGGTTAACCCCGCCAATGTCCATATTTGTACAGATTTGTATGAATTTGATGAAAAAATAGCCTGTTTTGGCTGTTTTTTATTGCCTTTATTACTTTATACCCATACAATTAAATCATGTCTATAAAGATAAGAAACAAAAATGCCATTCTGGAACTATTAAAAGATGGGGTGGCTTTTGAAAAGATCGTCCTGGCGGACGATTTAAGACAAGATGATTTAACAAAGGAAATTCTATCAATAGCCGCCGAACAAGATATATTGATTGAAAAGACACCTCGTCAAAGAATGGAAAAAGGAAGAAGCGGGAAAAACCAAGAAGTTTTGGTTGGTTTTTTAATTCCCAGAAATAATTGGTCGCTTAATGACCTTTTGGATGATCTTTCAAAAAAGAACCTTGATCCATTCTTTCTTCTAATGAATAGGGTTGATTATTCGAATAATATTGGCTTAATTGCTCGAACAGCTTTTGCAGCTAATGTAAATGGCCTGATTTTTCAAGGCGAACGAGATAAATTCCTTAATGAAGAAACTCTTCATTTTTCAATGGGCGCTATTACCAGAATTCCTCTTGTTAAAATGAATATTTTTGAAGCCATAAAAGAGCTTCGAAAGAACGGGGTTAAAACTTTTTCTCTTCAAATGGATGGAATGATTTATTTTAAAGAAAATCTTACAGGTCCAGTTGCTTTTGTCTTAGGCGATGAGGGAGAAGGATTATCAGAAAAAGTATCGAGCCGGTGCGATAAAAAACTAACTATTCCAATGCGTAAAGGAATAAATTCGCTTAATGTTGGTATTAGCGCCGCTATTATTCTCTATGAAAAGGTTCATCAAGAAGGCTTGGATTATTTAACGAAAAATAGTCAAAATTAATATCCATAAAGATTTTGTAGATATGAAAAACCCTGAAAAGCATTTGCTTTTCAGGGTTTTTGGTTCAGTTCCCCAACTCTCAACAAGAAGTGATTTGAAGCCGGCCATTCTTTTTGATTTTAAATGTAAAAACAGCGCCGCAACTATGGCAACTAATTTCTGTTCCTGGCCGAATAGGGTTATTGTCCCGCCGGTGAATCAGCTTTCCGCAATCCGGATTCAAACATTTAGGTCTCTTGCCTTTTCTCTTGCCCATATTATCCCTCCTTCTATTCTTAAGTTGCCACAGACTAAATCGCTTCCAAACTTCTTAGAGTGCGTTGATAGCTGTCGATCGCCCGCTTAACTTCAGTCACATTCGGCCGGAAATCAGGCTCATGGACAATCCGATTACGCAATCTGTGAGCCTGCCAAACATCATCTAAATTGCCTATTTGATTAGAACTTAATCCTTTTAGTCTTTCGCCCATATCCTGTCCGGGCAGATTTAACCTTTTAAGCAACTCATCAAAAATTTTATCTGCTTCAATTATTGCCAGCTTATAGCTGTTTTCATCGCCGGCGGCCAGTTTATTCTCTACTCCCCGCCATCTTTCTTCCATTACTTGCTTGGGCAAATCAGGCACTGATAAACTTTCGGCAATCATTACTAAAGATTTCTTGATGTCTTTTCTGATTTTGCTAATCAAAATTATTATGGCAATCAATAAAAAGACGGAAAGAGCGACTGAAAAAATCTTTAAAGGCAGGACAAATCCCTGCCAATCAGTTGAATTGAAATAATCAACCAGAGTGTTATAAATTTTAATTAAACTTGTTCTCATACATTTGAGCCGCTTGAATTACTTTTTCGTCGTCGAATTGTCGACCCATAATTTGAAGACCAACCGGCAACTGACCAATCCTGCCGCAAGGCAAGGAAAGCGCCGGGATGCCAGCCAAATTAACAGAAACATTATAAATATCAGATAAATACATAGACACTGGATCGTTTATTTTTTCGCCTAATTTAAAAGCTGGAGTCGGAGAAACCGGCGACATAATTAAATCAACTTTTTCAAAAGCTTTTTCAAAATCCTGCTTAATTAAAGTTCTCACTTTCTGGGCCTTAAGATAATATGCATCGTAATAACCAGCTGACAAAACATATGTACCAAGCATAATTCTCCGCCTGACTTCATCGCCAAAGCCCCCTTGTCTGGTTTTTAAGTAGGTTTCCAATAAATCGCCTTTTCTTTGAGAAAGGCCGTATTTGATTCCGTCATAACGGGCTAGATTAGCCGAAGCTTCAGCCGGCTGGATAACATAATAGCAAGGCAGCGCGTATTCGGTATGAGGCAGGCTTATTTCAATGATTTCCGCTCCGGCTTCCTGATATTTATTAATCGCCTGTCTGATTATTTTTTCCACTTCTGAATCCAGGCCCTCAATGAAATATTCTTTGGGAATACCTATTTTTAAATTTTTGATTTCCAGTTTTGAATCCTCTATTTCTTTTGGAGGATTTAAGCTGGTTGAATCAAATTCATCTTTGCCTTTAACCGCTTCAAAAATTATCTCAATATCTTCAGCTGTTTTAGCCATTGGGCCAATTACGTCAAAAGAAGAGGCAAAAGCAATCAAGCCATACCGGGAAATCCGGCCATAAGTTGGCTTTAAGCCAACGATTCCGCAAAAACTGGCCGGCAGCCGAACCGAACCGCCGGTATCACTGCCTAAGGCGCCCAGACATTGATGAGCGGCTAAAGCGGCTCCGGAACCGCCTGAACTGCCGCCTGGCACTCGCTCTAAATCATGAGGATTTCTAGTTGGGAAAAAACCGGAATTTTCCGTAGAAGAACCAATGGCAAATTCATCTAAATTAGTCTTGCCAATGAAAATCGCTCCGGCTTTTCTTAATTTTTTAATCGCTGTGGCGTCATAAGGGGCGATATAGTTTTCTAAAATCTTTGAGCCGGCCGTGATTCTAGTTCCTTCCAGGCAAATAATATCCTTAATGGCCATGGGAATTCCAGTCAAAAGATTGATTTCTTCGCCATTAGCGATTTTATTATCCGCTCGCTTGGCCTGAGCCAAAGCTGTTTCCTCACAAATAGTCAAAAATGCTTTGATTTCGTGATCGGTTTTTTTAATCTGATTTAAAACTGCTTCAGTTAATTCAACTGCAGAGAATTCCTTGTTTTTCAATCCCTGATGAGCTTGTTTAATGGTTAATTGATTTAATTGCATATTACAAAACAGCTTTTACTTTAACATATCTTCCTTTTGTTTCCGGC
>JBDRKH010000055.1:0-3096 GCA_043814195.1 Patescibacteria group bacterium | reverse complement strand
CGCCTCGGGTCAATTTCTTTTTTGCAAGTTTCGCAAATACCATAACTGCCTTTTTTGATTTTTTCTAAAGCGGCTTCTATTTTCTGAAGACTTAATTCTAAGCTTTGCTCAATCGGCAAAAGAGTCTCATAAGCTTCGATTCTTTCGGCGCTTTCATCTTTATGAGAACGGTCATTGCCTAAAAAAGGAAGCCGGGTTAACCAATTGCCTTTTCTTCTGGGATCTTTTTTAGCAAAGGTCTTTAAGTCTTTGGTAAGCTTCTTTTTTTCCTCTTCAAGCTTTTTCTCAAATTGTTTTTGCATTTTCTTGTCCATATTCAAATGATAGCATAGAAGGAGCCTGTCAACAAGATTTGAAAAATGAAATGGGGCAACCGTTTTTGGTTGCCCCTATATTGAGAAGGGTCATGACAAGACCCATTTTTTGTTACTTTTAGGCCTCATGGCCCTCCTTGTTTTTCTGTAAAATAAGCGTTACCGCGCTTTTTAATATTTTTCGCACCTCCAGCGCAATAACAACTACATCTTCTCAAAAAAACATATTATTTATCTTTTGCCAACTAAGCGGGCCCCTCCATCTATTTTAAGCCCTTGATTTTAAAGAACATTGAAGTTCCAGAAATTATTTATCAGGGTAAGTTCGCAAAAGATCTATCCTCAACAGACCGAGGATGCTTTAATTTTAAAATTTTCTTGAATATGTGTCAACTTTAATTTATCCACATCCTATCCCCAATAATCAAAATCAGCTAATCAATAATTTTATCAATGGTTTGTCTTAAGAAATCCTGGGAATTACTAATTAAAAAATATTTATCAATTAAAGCGTAAAAATATCCGCCAGAACCGGAAAAAGGCTTTAAACTGAATATTTCTGTCTGGCGGTAATCCTGAATGGAAAAATTAAAATCCTTTTTAAGCCATGGTTCAATTTTAGTTAAAACTTGCTCTAATTTGCTTAAAGACTGATTTCTCTGCAAAACAATCATCAAAGGAAATGGATTCTGGGAATTGGCTAGGGATAAAATAAAAGCGGTTTGATTTTCAAAAAGAACTAAAACGTCCTGCTCAAAATCCAAATCAGCCTGGGCCAAATATTTGTTTATTTGGCTAACAGCTGTTTGTCCGCAAATTCCTTTTTCCTTTAAAACCCGGTAAACAGGCGCAATCTGCTGATAAAAATTCTTTTGGTTGATTAAGCTAAAAATTACTGGGCTTTCTGGGCCTAATTCGCGCAAAGATAATTCTTTTGAGCTAAAAAACCACCAACTCAAGCCTGAACCAATAACCACAATAATCAGAAAAATGCTCAAAAACAGCCATTTATTTAATGACTGCTTTCCCCTCTGATTAAACTCTTTATTCCGCAAATCCACTTTCAAATCTTCAGCTGTTTGTTGAGTATCAGAGCTGGTTTTTTTGACTTTTATAGGCACCTTAAACATAGATTGCGTTTTTAAAAAGACAAAGCATTAATTACCGCATACATGCTTTCCCGAGAAGTGGTAATAATCAACTTGTTATCAACCACGGCGTAATCAATAGACAAATCAGGGTCAGGAAAATTAAGATAGCGAACATCTGTTTCCTGATAAAGATTATCTTGAAATTCCAAAGTAGCTGGAGCTGGAACCTGGTCTTTCAAAAGCAATGGCTTTAAATCATTAATCATAGTTTGTTCCCAGGCTTTTAAATCTTCGATTAAAGTTTCGCTGGCCAAAACATTAATCACCAGACCCAGACGATTACCCTGGGCTTGATTATAGGAAAAAAGCGTATAGTTCTCACCGGGAATATCACTGGCTAAAATACTTTGACGAATATTATCAGGCAAAGAAAGATTCGAGTTAGTTAATAGATTATCTAAATCAAGATATTTTTTTTCTGTGGAACTGGTCAATTTTACCAAAAGATGGTCAATTGTGCTGGTGGCTTGTTCTTGATTTATTATCAACTCCTTTATCTTTTCCAAAAGCAGATTTTCCTCTCCTTCAGTTAATTCAATGGTTTTAGCCTGACTTATTGGAATAAGCGCAGCTGGGACATTTGGTTCGGGAATCTCAATTGGCTGGCAATCCTGGTCAATCTGACACTGGTCTTCCCCTGTTCCTTCAATGATTAAACATTGATTGTCCTGGCATTCAAAATGACTGGTTATGGGCGCTACTCTTGAATAATTCCACCAATAAAAAAATCCTCCCAATCCTCCAATGATTAAAATAATAATTAAACTTAACCAGACATATTTTAAAGAGCTTTTTTCTGAGCTCAATTCCGGCTCAATTTCTAGCTTTTTCTTCTCAATTTCTTTCTTTTCAACTGGTCTGGAAAACTCTTTCTTCAAAGGAATAGAAGGCCGGGCAGGAAGAGGCGGCCGGGAAAGATTCGAAACCGACTGCGGAGCTTTAAAAGAAAAACTGGGTTTTTGACCTGAATCAATTATAGGCAAATCAATGGGCGGAGCAGACTTTTTTTCTGGTTCAGCTGTTTTAGGCGACTGACCCATATCTTTATTCATGGTCCGAATAAACGATTTTAAATTTGGCGTGATGGCTTGCTCTAAATTGATAATTTTGTTTGGTTGTTTATTCTCCACAATTAATCTAAAACCTGAAACATGAAGCATGAAACCTGAAACATTTATTTGTTTTATGTTTCAAGTTTCAAGTTTCAAGTCTTATGGCCTAACATCTTTTAAGGTCAAATTGATTCGGCCTAATTCATCAATATTTTTAACTTTAACCGGGATAATTTGCCCGGTTTTAACCACATCTTCTACCTTTTCCACCCGATAGGGAGCTAATTCGGAAATATGAACCAATCCTTCCTGGCCAGGCAAAATTTCGACAAAAGCCCCAAAATCAATAATTCTAGTTACCCGACCCTGAAAAACTTCGCCGGCTTTGACTTCTCGAGTCAGATTCTTAACCCAATTAAGCGCTTTTTGTCCTGCTTCTTCATCATGGGCCGTGATATTAACCAAGCCATCATCATCAATATCAATTTTAGCTCCGGTCTGGTCAATAATTTCATTGATGACCCGACCGCCTGGCCCAATCACGGTTCTGATTTTTTCTTTATCAATCCTTAAACTGAA
>JBDRKH010000054.1:0-8698 GCA_043814195.1 Patescibacteria group bacterium | reverse complement strand
CCGCTTATGCTAAATACTTGGCCGGCAGCAACTATCAGCGTTGGATATACCACAGCGTGACTAATTATGTAATTGAGCTGGCTAATAATTTTCAGGAACAATATTTTTAGTCCCAAAAGGTCTTGACAAGGTTGATGGTGTATGATATAATACAAGTAAATTTAGCCGGCAGTAGTGTGAGAATCTTGACCTTTTCGGGATTCCGGAATCCCTCCTTACCGGAATGGGCTTTATGCCCAAGGGATTCTCACACTACTGTTTGCTAGTTGTCTTAGCAGCAGTAATATTTCTTAATGACTTTGATTGGGTCTGACTCGATCATTAGCTTTAGGAAATGTTGTCATGACTTTGATAATTTATATTTCAAAACACAAACCCCCGGTTTTACCGGGGGGTTTGTGTTTTGAAATTCAAGAGGGAAAAAGAACTATATTTTACCAGACAACTAAAACGCTGTATTTTTCAAGATTTTTGAGCTGCTCTGGAGTTAATTCAAGTGAAGCGTCAATTGCTTCTTTAATTAAATCTTGGGAAAAAGTGATTTCTTGGTCTATTTCTAAAGGATGAGAACCAACATCGTCTTTTAAATAATCCTCAACATAGATTTTCTGTTCATTGGTTAGTTCTTGAGGATTGTCTTTAAGGTAATTTTTAAGGGCTCGGCGGGCCAAATGAGTCGCTCCTTCGCCCGAAGCGGCTTTTTCAATAATATTGCCGCCTTGTTTTCGGCCTTGGGGAATAATTTTCTCAATCTTACTTGGAGCAGTTTCTACGGGAGCAGTTTCGCTTTCTCCGGATGATTCGGTTGTCTGTTGCTGGTTAATGGCTGGATTTTCTTCGCCTAAAAGACTTGATTCCTGATTTTTTTGATGAGCGTACAAATAGATGCCGCCAGCCAAAATTAACAAAGCAATAATCGGCAGAATCACTGAACTGCCATACTTATTAATCCAGCCTTTGGTTTTTCCTTTTAAGCCGGGTTGATTTGAACCAAAACGAGGACCGCCGCCAGTTAGGGGAATTGGTCTTTCTTGATTATCCATGAAGAAATCTCCTTAATATCTTAATAGTCTTTAGTCTTAATAATTAATCGACCTTTCCCTCCGGATTAAACTTCAATCACGACTGGTAAAACCATTGGACGTCTCTGGGTTTTAGTATAAAGGAACTGACCGATTTTGTCACGAATATTTTCTTTAACATAACTCCAATTAACCGTATGCTTATTAGTCGCGCTATGCTTGACAATCTGTTTAACCTTTTCTCTGGTTTGTTCCAGTAGTCCTTTTGATTCGCGCAGATAGACAAAGCCGCGGGAAATAATGTCCGGTTCGCCCCGGACCAGGCCAGTACTGCTGTCAACCAAGGCAATAATTACAAACATACCGTCTTTAGCCATGGCTTGTCTGTCTCTTAAAACTACCTGACCAACATCGCCCACGCCCAGTCCGTCAACCATGACATAACTGGCCGGAACTGTTTCTTTGCTCAAACGGATTGATTCCTTATCTAAAAGGATAATATTGCCGTTGCTGGCCACCATAATATTTTTAGCAGGAATACCAACGCTTTCGGCAATTTCCCCGTGTAATTTTAGCATATAATAGCTGCCGTGAATAGGAATAAAGAATTTAGGCCTAATCAGGTTAATCATCATTTTTAGGTCTTCTCTTTGGGCGTGGCCGCCGGCGTGAATATCCATCATTTGATAATGATAAACCCGGGCTCCCTGGCGCCAGAGGATGTCCTTGAGACTCTGGACCGCCCGCTCGTTGCCAGGCACGACTGAAGAAGAAAAAGCGACCACATCGCCTTTTTGAATCCGGACATGGCGGTGCTCCTGATTGACAATCCTCATTAAAACCGCATTGCCTTCGCCTTGGGCACCGGTGCAAACCACCATTACTTTTTTAGCCGGATAATCATCAATCTGCTTAATTTTAATCAAAGTGCCTTTTTTAGCTTTAAGATAACCCAGGCGCCGGGTGATTTCCACATTCATTTTCATGCTATAGCCGTCCACCGCTACTTTGCGGTCATATTTCTCGGCTAGATTGATTACTTCCTGGATTCGGCTGATTAAAGAGGCAAAAGTGCCGACAATAATCCGGCCGGGCGCTTCTTTAAAAATATTTTCCAGATTATCCTGGATTTCTTTTTCCGAAATAGAATGACCGGGCTTTTCGGCGTTGGTGCTGTCTGACATCAAAGCCAGAACTCCGCCATTGGCAATTTCTGAAATCCGGGAAATATCAGCTGGTTCATCGCCAATGGGCGAATGGTCAAACTTAAAATCGCCGGTATGGACCAGCCGGCCGACCGGCGTGTTAATGACCAGGCCGACTCCGTCCGGAATATTATGATTAACGTGAAAAAACTCAATCTTAAAACAACCTAATTCAATTTTATCGTTTTTCTTAATCAGATGAATATCTAATTTAGGTGATTGAGGAAAATCTTCCTGTCTTTTCATAATTATCCCGCGAGTTAAAGCGGCAGTATAAATTGGCGGATTGCCTAAGCGGCCCATAGAATGGGGAATTGCCCCAATATGGTCGTAGTGGCCATGGGTGATAATCACTCCTTTAATCCGGTCTTTTCTATCCTTAAGGTAAGCCGTGTTAGGGATAATATAGTCTATCCCGGGCATGTCTTCTTCCGGGAATTGCAGGCCCATATCAACGATAATCATATCCCGGTCGTATTCTATGACCATCATATTGCGGCCAACCTCATTAAGTCCGCCTAAAGGAATAATCCGCAAGCTTTTGGATTTTTCGCCCGGAGCGTTTTCGCCCGAGGCAGATTTATTTGTTTTTATCATAGTGGGCGAGGCGGGATTTGAACCCGCAAGGTATTGCTACCAACAGCTCCTGAAGCTGCCGCGTCTGCCAGTTTCGCCACTCGCCCTTGATTTTATTTAATTAGTAGGATAAGATGAAAATAGGACATTGAAATAAACGAATAAATAAACGAATAAAGGAGGATTGAAATGGAATGGATAACTATGATGCCAGTCTGGAAGATAATTCTTTTGCTCTGCATTTGGACTTTTATTTTTCTTTTGGTTGGCTTTGCCTATGGTTGCGACCACGGAAAGAAAAAATATCAGGGAACCCCGATTGATGAAATTGAGGAAGGGGTTATTTACAGAAAACAAGAAGTTCCAGCTGACCGGTTTTATTTAGAAAAAACTAGGAAGAAAGATTCAAGATTTTATATTGTTTCAGATCTTAGTCCCGGAGAAGAATTGCCATCTCTATTTATGGTATCGGACTACCAGGGGAAGATTTTGTTCCTTTCTCCTTCTTCGGTTGAAGAAGATAAAGAAGAAGAATTTTTTGACCTGAAAGCCGTATAATGTCAGGTCCGTCATCAAGGTCTGTTTTGGGGAAATCCAGAGCAGGCCTTTTCATTTCCACTCATATTTCTGGGGATTTTTAAGGAAATTTAGTTTTTTGAGGTCTTTGGCCAGAGTATAAATATCCTGGTCTTTTTCAATTTTAAATTTCTCCAAAAGGCGATTAGCTGGCAGGAATTTTAATTCCGGCACATCTTGGTAATTAGGGCTTTTATGCCAAATAATATCTCCATTTGGTCCGACCAAAGCATAGTAGCCAAAGCCGCGTTTTTGGCGAAAGGGCTTGTAAATATTGGATTCAGTTTGAGCCATCCAGTTGGCAGTTTTTAATTCTTTGCCTGAAGCATTAATCATTAAATGCTCATAATTAGGCGGAACAATCACTTTGTCATTCTCTTTGGCTTGAACTGTGTAAATATCCAGGATTGCATCAGCTTGGGAATCCTGAATCAGAAAAATCGCCCGGCCTTTTAAAACCTGATAGATTTCGGGATAGGTGAGATTAGTCTTGGGTACTAGGGGATGGTCATGGCCGGCTGTTTTATTAAATTCCCGGCCCAACATTAAAAAAGGCATTATGGTAATATCATATCTTAAGCCGGCTTTTTTGATTTTTGTCTGGTCCTGCTTATTCTTGGCTAAATCGCGATACATAAAATAGAGTTTCAAATCAGGGGCAGTTTGAACCCATGCCTGGTCAAAAAGCAGGTCTTTCATTTCTGCTAGATAGCGGATTTGAGGTTTGATTTTCTCTAGGTTTATTGTTGTTTCCACTCGCGTTTGGTTTTGAGATACCATGTTTCAATTTGGGAGAATCTTTGGGAAGGCTGGGCGATTTTTTCAATCTTAATACCCTTGATTTTTTTGCTGACCGGATAAAGATAGCTAGGGCTGTAAAGGAAAATCGCCGGCAAATCATCAGTTAATAGTTTTTGGAATTGAATATATTTTTCTATTCGTTCTTCCTGATTCATGGTTTGCCTGGCCTCTTCCAGTAATTTATCAACATCTTTGTTCTGGTAAAGAGCTAAGTTAAGGCCGGGGTCTTTTCTTTGGGAAGAGTGCCAGAAAGCAAAAGGGTCTGGGTCGGCGTTAAGCACCTCGCCAAAAAGTAAGACCTGGTATTCGCGCGGCCGGATATAGTCCTGTTGGATTTCTACGGCAGTGATTATTTCCAGATTAACTCGACCACCGATTTTTTCCCACTGCTCCTTAAGGATTTCGGCGGTTTGTTTTAATTCGGGCCAGTCCGTAGCCAATAAAGTGAATTCCAAATTGACCTCCTGGTTATTAACCTGTTTTTGTCTAACGCCGTCTCCGTCAGTATCTTTCCAGCCGGCTGCTTCTAAAATATTCCGGGCGTGTTCTAAAGCCAAATCATAAACTTTGGTTTCCGAAGTATAGCCCAGCCAGCCGGGTAAAAGGGGAGAGTCAACCGGTTGGGCCTGATTGTTAAGCGCCTTTTCAATGATTTCTTGCTTGTTGGTCGCATGAGCCAGAGCTAATCGGACAGTTTTATCAGCCAAAGGCACGCTTTTGGTTTGATTGAAAAAGACGGCGTAGTAAATCGGCAGATTAATCTGGTAAGTATTAAGATTGTTCTTTAATTTTGACTGGTCAGCCGGGGAGATGAAGTTGAGGCCGTCAATTTTTCCTTTTTGGTAGGCGGCGATTAAATCTGCTTGACTATTATAAAAGCGGAGGGTGATTTTATCAATAAAAGGCCCTTGTTCTAAATAAAAATTCTGATTAAGTTCTAATTCAATTGAATCAATTTTGCCGTTTTCATCCTTGTGAAATTCCTTGAATTGATAGGGTCCAGAACCAACTGGTTTAAGATTGTACTGGGCTAAGGGGAAATTAGCGGCTGAAATACCTGCCCAAAGATGTTTGGGCAAAATGCCAACCGTTAGATTATGGAGAAAAGGCGCGTAAACATTATTTAATTTAAAGCGCAAGCTGAATTCATCAATCTTTTCCACTTGGACCCCTTGCCAATTATTTTTCAAAGGGCTGCGGTATTCCGGGTCCTGGATGGTTTTAATAGTAAAAATAACATCATTGGCGGTTAAGGGTTCATTATCATGATAGAGAACATTTTGCCTTAAATAAATATCATAAGTCAGGCCATCTTGGCTGATTGTATAGTTTTCCGCTAAATCAGGGATTAATTGACCTTGGCCATTATACTTAAAAAGACTGGAATAAACTAATTGAGTGACATCCCGGTCCGCGTCATTGGTCTGGGCCAAAATCGGGTTAATAAACCGAGGCTGGCCAAGAATCCCTTCTTGGTATTTGCCGCCTAATTCAGGCAGGATATTGGTTTGGCTGTGGTAAAAATTAATTCCCAGGGCAATTAAGCAAATTAAAATAGCCAGAATCAGTCCTCGGGTCAGCCAGCGTTCTTGGGAAGGGAGAATCTTGGGCAATCTTTTCCATTGCTGCCAAATGGGCCAGCGTCCGCCCGGTACAAGAAAAATCCTTCTGAAAAATTCAGTTATTTTGTCCATAATGACTTAGACTTAGATAATCAGATTCAAAAAAGCCGAGATCATGAAAAGTCCCGCTAAAACAATCGTGGTAATAAAAAGAATTTTTTCAAACCCTCTTTTGGTGTAATAGCTGGTGCCTCCGCCAGCCCCAAAGATGGCTGAGCCGCCCGCGCTCCGCTGCTGGAGTAAAACAGCGACGATTAAAGCCAAAGAAATAACAATTTGAACAATTAATAAAGTATGTTGCATAAACAAATCACTCTTTCTTCTTCCGGCTAGTGCCAAAAAACATATTGACAATACTGATAATCAAAACGCCCCAGAAATATGACCAGAAGCCAGTAATGGTTAATTCCGGGATAAAATATTCCACTAGCCAGAGCAGAATAATGTTGATGATAATAATAAAGAGACCTAAGCTTAAAGCAATCAGGGGCGCGGAAATAATCTTGAGCAGGGGCTTGAAAATAAAATTAGCCAAGCCCAATAACAAGCCGGCAATCAAGAGAGTAAGAATATCGCCTTCAAAAACAATCCCCGGCACCAGATAAGCAGCCAGGAAAATCGCTAAGGCATTAACAATGATTTGAGCAATAAATCTCATTCTTGTTACTATTTTAGTTTATCATAGTTGGTTTATTTAAGTCAAGCTACTTCTTCCTCATCAACCTCCGCAACCCAAAAACACTCTTACCCGAAACTCTCATTCTGGGCTTTTTCTTTTTTTCCCGCTTTTGGGCTTTTTTCTTAACTTTTTCTTCAATTTCTTCCAAGCTTTCTTTCATAGTTTAAATTATATCATAAAATTGATAAATCAGCTATTTGCTCTTGACAGGTTTTTTTAGATGGAATAATATAAAAGCATAGTTAAGGCTGGGAGCCGGAAGTATTCGTAGGTAGTTTGTTCAAAAAAACCTCAATACGTTCTTTCTTTAATCAATCAATATTTTTCCGTTCTTAATTTATGTTTTTTTGTCTTCTTGGCTCCCGGCCGATTCGCAGCCCCGTTTAGGCAATTGCTCGTCAAGCAATCAACAAGCCTCAACGGGGCTTTTTTCTTGACAAAAGCATATTCTCATGATACTTTTAAAGTATCAATATTGAAGGGGGGTGAAATAATGCCTTACGAGATAACAGCTTGGAAGAGTCCGGATTGTTCTTTGACTCTAAAAATCTCTCAATTTTCTGATCGCGAGACATTCTCTAGAGAAATAAATGAGAGACTTGGTGAGGGTGGCGCCCTGAATGCTGACTACAGGACGGCTGAGGCTCTAGCAAAAGTGGCAAATTTGCTCGGTATGGCTGGGTTCGTATATGGAGAAGATTTCGTTTTTAAAACCAGTTGCAGCCCTTTAGATGAACTGGCTCTTGATTTCAGTATCCAATCGACAAAAGAACGAGTTAAAGAGATTTTAATGAACTAGTCATTTTGTAGCCGGTTGTAGCCGGTCTAATCCACCAATATGCAAAAATGCTGAGGTGGATTTTTAAATATTTCAAAATTAGCTATATTTTATCAATAATTCTCTATTTATTTAATTGACCAAACCCAGCTCATCAGGGTATGATTAAGATAGGAATTATGAAGATTATCTCCTGGAATGTTAATGGTATCAGGGCGATTGCCCAAAGGAATTTCTCAAAATGGCTTAAAAACAGCCGGGCTGATATTATCTGTTTGCAGGAAATCAAAGCCCAAAAAGACCAAATTCCCCAAGATTTGGTTAATTTAAAAGGATATTATTCTTATTTCAACTTCGCTCTTAAAAAAGGATATTCCGGCGTGGCGGTTTATACCAAAGAAAAACCCAAAAAGGTGGAATACAAATTAGGATTTAAAAGATTTGACCAAGAGGGGAGAATATTAAAGCTAGAATATCCTGATTTTACTTTAATTAATCTGTATTTGCCCCATGGCGGCCGGGGAAAAGAGAATTTAGGTTATAAGCTGGAATGCTACGCGAAATTACTGGGTTTTCTCAAGAAAAACAAAGATAAAAACATTATTCTTATTGGCGATTTTAATATAGCCCATCAAGAGATTGATTTAGCCCGACCCAAAGACAACCAGAATAATACTATGTTCACTCCCCAGGAAAGAAAGCAGATAGACAAGATAATTAACCTGAGCTTTATTGACACTTTCCGAAAATTCAACCAAAAACCAGGCCATTACACCTGGTGGCCATATTTTGCCAATGCCCGGCCGCGCAACCTGGGCTGGCGCATTGATTATGCCTTTGTTTCAAAGAAATTAACTAAGAAATTAAAAACTGTCTTTATTCTTGATAAGATTAAAGGCTCCGACCATTGCCCGGTGGGGATAAAGATTAATTAGAACCGGATTGTATTTGACAAAATAGTATTATCTCGTTATTGTTCTTTTAGTTATTTAACTAGCGAATATTTAAGTATCAATAAACCCTATTTCAACAAGGAGTGGAAAAATGAATTGTTGGCAGAAGGATTGTGGCGGAGAAATAGATACAGCTGTCTCTAAGGGATTAGTGACAGACTGTGACGGAAGTTGCAAGATTTTTAAGAGAACCTCTTTTAATCCTTGCAACGAATGCGGGTTGCTGCACTATTCGAGTGGAATGGCAGCATTTCAGAGGGGGACCAAGGAAGGATTCTTCCTTATGAAGGACAAGGACAGGGTTGTTTATAAGAAAGTCGTCCTTCTTATTTGATCAAGTCAGACTAAAGGGATTAACGCAAAATTAATCCCTTTTTTAATTGACCAGAGATACTTAAATTTGTCTAGGGGTCTCGATTTGCGTTGAGGTGCCGCCCGAAAAAGGGGGGGGAGGGGGAATGAACGGGACGCGAGTTGAGTGGGGAG
>JBDRKH010000053.1:0-5197 GCA_043814195.1 Patescibacteria group bacterium | reverse complement strand
CGCCGGCGCTTGTTTCTTGGTCTGGAGGGGTTGATGGTTCAGAAGAAGTGGCTGTTGCCCCGCTGCTGTTAATCGCCTTGGGCGTGCCGCCAGCTGCTGAACTGGTCTGCCAGCCGCCAGTAATTCTTTCCATGGTTTGTTCGGTTAAATTATCGCCGGCTGGCCAGGTTTCCGAGCAATTAACTGAATCAATTAAATTATTTTGAGCGTCGCGCAACTCCAGATTTTCGCCGGAATTGCCCAGAGCGCCCGTATAAATTTGGTCAGCTATAATATTAGGCATCGAATCATCATCGGTCCGCTCCAATAAAAAATATCCTTGGGCTGGAATTATTCCAGTCAAAGATATTTTAGGCGTCCCGTCAATCGCCTTTAAAGTCCAGCCCGTTAAATCTATTTCCTGGCTGGTATTATTTTTTAATTCCAACCATTCGTCATTAGCTGATATAGCTGTTCCCATCCAGGCAATCTCATTGATAACCACATCATTTTGAGCCGCCGAAAGCAGAATTGGGAAAATAAAAAACCCTCCAAATATAAAAAGATTCAAAAAGTTTTTAGCCCTAGAGCAGCTTATCCTGTCTTTCCTCATATTTGATGCCTAAATGTTGATAGGCTAATTTAGTGGCAATGCGACCGCGCAGAGTCCGGTCAATCATGCCCAGTTGGAGGAGGAAGGGTTCGTGAACATCAGCAATAGTTTCTGCTTCTTCTTGGCTGGCGGCGGCCAGGGCCTGCAAGCCAACTGGTCCGCCATTGAATTTTGTAATAATCACTTCTAATAATCTCCGGTCAACTGGCTCTAGTCCATATTGGTCTATTTCCAGCATTTGCAAGGCTTCTTGGGCTGTTTTCGGGTCAATAATCCCATTGGCTCTGACCTGGCTGTAATCTCTGACCCGCTTGAGCAGGCGATTGGCTACCCGAGGAGTTCGGCGGGCAGCTCGGGCAATGGTTTTAAGAGCTGTTTGGTCGCTGATTTCTATGTTTAAGATTTTGGCAGACCGGGCAATAATTTTTTCAATATCTGGCTGTTCATAAAAATCAAGCCGATAGGTTGCGCCAAAGCGGTTTCTCAAAGGCGAGGAAATTAAGCTGGTTTGGGTGGTGGCGCCAATAAAAGTAAAACGAGGCAATTCTAACTGAAGAGTGCGGGCTGAAGGGCCTTTGCCGATAATAATATCAAGGACAAAATCCTCCATGGCTGGGTAAAGGGTCTCCTCAATTATTTTGTTGAGCCTATGGCATTCATCGCAAAAAAGAATATCGCCTGGCTGGAGATTGGTCAGAATAGAAGCCAAATCACCCACTTTCTCTATGGCTGGGCCAGAGGTGACTTTAATATTGGCGCCCATTTCTTTGGCAATAATATGAGCTAAAGTGGTTTTCCCCAAACCAGAATTGCCGCAAATAAGGATATGGTCAATTGCTTCGGTTCTCTTCTTGGCCGCTTCAATCAAAATTCTAAGATTGTCCTTGATTTTTTCCTGGCCCATATATTCTTCAAAAGAATAAGGCCTCAAGGTTGAATCTAAATAGCGGTCTTCATTAACTTGTCGGGGAGTAGTGATTTGGCTTGACATTTTTTAAATAATTTGCTATTATCCAAAGAAATGGAGGTTTAATCCTCCATTTTAACATTTATCAATCTGTAGGCAATGGGAACCGCCCCGCATTTACTGCGGGGAGGATCCGATGGGGATTTTTCTTAGTATTTGGATACTCTGGTTTTAACTGGGATATTCCTCGGAAAATTCTTCCTCTTTGTTCTCGGGCAGAGAGTTATTGCCTACAGGTTAATGAGTGTTAGAATCTGTTTCTTGGGCCGCCAATTGAATGGCGCCGAAAACCCTTTCTACTTCTTCTAGGCTGGTAATACCCTGAATTGCTTTAAGCGAGGCATCTTGGAGCATAATAACCATACCCTCGGATTGGGCTTGTTTTTGAATTTCAAAAGCCGCTGCCTTATTTAGAATTAATTTTCTAATTGCCTGGCTGACTGGCAAAAATTCAAAAACGCCAATTCTTCCTCGATAACCCAGACCATAGCATTTAGCGCAGCCTTGAGCTTGGTAAAATTTATTGGTTGGAATTGAAGAAACCATCTTTTTTATAGTTTTGATAGTTTCTTTGTCAGGCTGGTGGGGTTTTTTGCAGTCAGGACAGAGTTTTCTGACCAAGCGTTGGGCCATTAAAAGATTGATTGACGAGCCGAGTGATTCCGGCGAAACGTTCATATTGAGTAAGCGAGGGATAGCCCCGGCTGCCTGGTTAGCGTGAATCGTGGAAAAAACCAAATGACCGGTCAGGGCAAATTGAATGGCAGTCTCAGCGCTTTCCTGGTCTCTGATTTCGCCAATCATTAAAATATCCGGGTCTTGACGGACAATTGAGGTTAGGGATTTGGCAAAAGTTTGACCTTTACGCTGGCTGATTTGGGTTTGGGTAATGCCGTCTAATTGGTATTCAATCGGATCTTCAACCGTAATAATTTTAGTGCCCGGCTTATTAACGTGATTTAAACAAGCGTAAAGAGTGGTAGTTTTGCCCGAGCCAGTTGGGCCAGTTGCTAAAAGCATGCCATTAGGCTGGCTAAGCTGGCTTTGGATAATTTTTAGAGATTCTGGTCTAATGCCCAATTCTTTAAGTTCCAGTTTAACCGCCGCCATACCTAATAGGCGCATGACAATACTTTCGCCAGCTTTACTGGGTAAAACAGAAACTCGGATGTCAATAATCTGTTCTCCTTTGGCGGTTGAGTCGGGGTTCAAAATTTTAATGCTAAAGCGCCCGTCCTGACTGGTATCATGAACATTTAATAAGAGGTCAGCCAAAGTTTTAATTCGGGAAAGCAAAAAATCATATTCCTTAACCGGAAATGCGGCGATATCCTGGAGCAAGCCATCAATCCGATAGCGTAATCTAATATTTTCTTTGCTTGGTTCTAGATGAACATCTGAAGCCTTCATTTCAATTGCTCCAGCCAGAACAATGGTTAAAAGCTGGGTAGTTGATAAATTACTTATTTTTTTACTCAGTTCTTGGACAGTGACTAGGGATTTTTTGAATTGAGCCAGTTCTTTTTGGTCAATATTAAAAATACCCCTCAAAGAAACCTCTTTAGAAGGATAAAGAGCGGCTTGGTATTGTCGCCAGGCTTTTTTAAGATTGCTGAGCGAGGTAATAAATATTTTACATTGATAACCTTGGTTTTGAAGTTCCCGAATAATCTCTTTAGTTTTGGGGTTTTGGGGATCTTGAACTGCGATTTGAAGAACCCGACCCAGCTTTCGAGCAATAACCAAATTGCCTTGTTGGGCTTTGGTCTGAGGGATAATGATTAGGTCATTGGGGTCAATTGGAATCAGAGCCAGATTAACATAAGGAAAATCTGTTTTTTCAGCCAGGTCTTTGGCTCTTTTTTCTTCTTCCTCGTGTTTTAATTCGCCCAGCTTCTCTTCAAGGTCTTTTTTCTTATTATTAATTAAAGCCATACTCTTTTCAAGTGTATGATATTTTGGCTTTGGGGTCAATTGTAGTATACTTAAAAGCATAAAACGTAAAACATAAAACATGAAACGTAAGAAATTAGAAATTATTGTTCAGAGCGCTAAGCAGACTCAACAAGCAGCTAAGATTTTGGCTAAAGAGATAATCCAGAGCCGGCCAAGAGACAAGAAAGCATTAATTATCGGACTAGAGGGCGATTTAGGTAGTGGCAAAACTACTTTTATTCAGGGATTAGCTCAAGGTCTGGGGATTAAAGAAAAAATTGCCAGCCCGACTTTTGTTATACTGAAGAAATATAATATTCCAAATAAAAATGTTTCAGGTTTCAGGTTTCAAGTTTCAGGATTATACCATATCGATTGTTATCGGATTAATCATCAGGATTTGTTAGAGCTGGATTTTAAGGAAATAATTAATCAACCCCAGAATATTATTGCAATAGAGTGGGCCGAACGGGTTAAGAAAATTTTACCTAAAAATGCCCTTTGGCTTAAATTTGATTATTTAGGCAAGAATAAAAGGAGAATCATGATATGAAAAAGTTGATTTTAATTGACAGCAATGCTTTAATTCATCGGGCTTATCACGCTTTGCCTGATTTAAAGACCAAACAAGGCCGGTTGGTTAATGCGGTTTATGGATTTATTAGTATTCTTTTCCGGATGATTCAAGATTTAAAACCAGACTATTTGGCGGCTACTTTTGATTTAGCCGGTCCGACTTTCCGCGATTTGAAATATCAGGATTATAAAGCTAAGCGAATCAAACCGCCCCAGGAATTTTATGACCAAATTCCCTTAATCAAAGAACTGGTTAAAGCTTTAAACATTCCTATTTATGAAAAGCAAGGCTTTGAAGCAGATGATATTATTGGGACAATTGTTAGTCAGGTTGAAAACCGTCCGCCAGCAGGCGGAATTAAAAATATTATTATTACCGGCGACTTGGATGTTTTGCAATTAGTTAATCAGCAAACCCAGGTTTATACTTTGAAAAGAGGAATTACTGATATAGCGATTTACGATATTAAAGCAGTTAAGGAGCGTTATGGTTTAAAACCAGAACAGATGATTGATTTTAAGGGATTGAAAGGCGATCCCTCTGATAATATTCCCGGAGTGCCGGGCATTGGCGAGAAAACAGCTATTGATTTAATAAAAAAATTTGGCAGCTTGGAAAAACTTTACCAAAAGCTTCAAGAAAGCGATTTGAACCCCAAGCTCAAAGCTCGTCTTTTGGAATACAAAGACCAGGCCTTTTTCAGTCGGGAGTTAGTCACGATTAGGAAAGATGTGCCAATAAGTTTTGATTTGGAAAAGAGTTCTTGGGGAAAGTTTAATCAAATAAAAGTAATTAAATTGTTAAAAAAACTGGAATTCCAAAGTTTAATTAAAAGATTGCCTATGATATAATGAAAATATGGAGCCAGAAGTTGTTCAATTAAATTTAGAAGGTCGATTTATTAAATTGATAAAATTAATTAAATGAAATTAAGATTATGATTAAAGCGGGAACAGGAAGAAGTGATAATTTTGATGCTATAAAGGCTGGAAGTGAAGCTTGCAGAATAGCTTTGAGTAAAATTGGCGGTAAGGCCGAATTGATTATTGTTTTTTCAACAGTCGCTTATGACCAAGAAAAAATGCTTAAAGGGGTAAGATCTATTTCAAAAGAAATTCCTTTAGTT
>JBDRKH010000052.1:0-2461 GCA_043814195.1 Patescibacteria group bacterium | reverse complement strand
GAAACAACCTGAGCCACGTCTTCTTCTGCCACTTCCTCTTTGAGGATGCGGTGTTTTTTCTGAAAGCGGACCAGTGTTTTTTCTTTTTTCTGAATTTCTTTTAAAAGTTCTGGGATTTTCCCGTATTTAATCTCAGCCACTTTCTGTAAATCGCCTTCCCTTTGAGCGACTTCAATCTGAAAGGTAAGATCATCTATTTCTTTTCTCATACCTCTAACAGCCTGAATTAAGTCTTTTTCAGTTTTCCATTTTAGCTCTATGTTTTTAGCTTTTTCTTTTAAATCGGCCAAAGACCGGCTAATAACTGCTGTTTTTTTCCTCGAAACCGCACTTTTTTCGTTTTTTAAGGATTGTTTCTCAATCTCTAGTTTTTGGATTTCCTGCTTGAGCTGGCCAAGGTCCGAGGGCTCTGATTCAATTTCCAACCTCAAAGCTGAAGCTGCTTCGTCCATTAAATCAACTGCCTTGTCAGGTAAAAATCTATCACTGATGTAACGGGCAGAGAGTTCCGCCGCAGCCACCAAGGCTGCATCTTTTATCTTGACGCCGTGGTGAACCTCGTATTTTTCCTTAATGCCTCTTAAAATAGCAATCGTATCTTCAATTGAGGGTTCTACAACATAAATTGGCTGGAATCTTCTCTCTAAGGCCGGATCTCTTTCAATGTATTTTTGATATTCTTTTAAAGTGGTGGCGCCAATTGCTTTTAATTCGCCTCTGGCTAAAGCCGGCTTTAAAAGATTGGAAGCATCAATGGCGCCTTCAGCCGCGCCGGCTCCCACTAAAGTGTGAAGTTCATCAATAAACAAAATATATCTGCCTTGGGCTCGATTGACTTCTTTTAACAAAGCTTTGACCCTGTCTTCGAATTCTCCCCGGTATTTGGTGCCAGCCACCATTGCCCCTAAATCTAAACCAATAATTTCTTTTTCTTTCAAGCTTTCGGGCACGTCTCCTCTAATGATTCGCTGGGCCAAGCCTTCAACAACGGCGGTTTTGCCAACGCCGGCCTCGCCAATTAAAACAGGATTGTTCTTGGTTCTTCTGGACAAAACCTGCATTAACCTGCGAATTTCGTTTTCTCTACCAATGACCGGATCAAGTTTGCCGGTCCTGGCCAATTGAGTCAGGTTGCGGGCATATTTTTCTATCACCTGGTATTTTGATTCTGGTTCAGGGTCAGTAATGCGGGTGCCGCCCCTGATTTGGGCTAACATTTTCAAAGCGTCAGCGTAATTTAATTTGCCGAATTCCAACGTGGCTGCACCGCCTGACTGCAGGAAACTTGCTTTGTCTAAAATTTCTTTCGCCTTGCTTTCAGTATCAAGCAGGGCTAAAAACAAATGCTCAACAGAAATAAATTCATCGCCCATTTTCATTGATTCCTGACGAGCCCTGTCTAAAACTTTGGCCATGTCCTGAGTTAAGTAAAACTGGCCGAGGGTCTGGGGAGTGGCAATGACCGGAATTTTTTCCAAAGCGTTTTTGGCTTTCTTTTTTAAGTTCTCAATGTCTACGCCAATCTTTTGCAGCAAAGTTAAAACCACGCTTCCTTCCTGCGAGACCAAAGCGAAAAGCAAATGCAAAGCATCAATTTGTTGCTGGCTAGCCTGCCGGGCAGCGTCTTGAGCCGCCAGAATGGCCTCTTGGGATTTGTGAGTAAAATTTCCTGCACCGTTCATCAATTTTTATTTATCACAAAAATCAAAAAAAATCAAGCCCGGCGGCTTGATAAAAATTTGGCAGACAACTGTTCTCTGTTTACTCTTCGCGTTCGCCCAGGGTAACTTCAAGAGTTTTTTCTTCTTCACCCCGCAGGATTTTTAAAACTATCTTGTCGCCCGGGTCATATTTCTGAATAATTTTAGCTAAAGAGTTATCGGTGGTAATTTTTTCATTGTTAAATTCTAAAATGATATCGTCTCTTTCCAGGCCGGCTTGCTCGGCTACGCTTCCCTCAATAACGGCTGTTGGCGTTTCTTCACCAGAAGCGTTTCGACCAACCCAGGCTCCATAAGCTATTGGTAAATCATAAGCTTTTTGCAAATCTTCATTGATGATGATGTAATAAACGCCTAAATAAGCATAAACTATTTTGCCAAAAGTCTTAATTTGCTCAATATCTTTTTTGGCTTTATTGACCGGGATAGCAAAACCAATGCTTTGAGCATCAAGGACTGTTGCCGTATTAATGCCCATCACTTCGCCTTTTAAGTTGAGGAGAGGACCGCCGGAATTTCCTTTATTAATGGCCGCATCTGTCTGAATAACGTCCTCAATAGTTTCCACCAGGCCGCCGCCCGAAGCAGTAATTGTTCTGCCCAAGCCTGAAACCACGCCGACCGAAACCGTATTTCTGAACTCTCCTAAAGCATTGCCAATAGCCACCACTGTTTGGCCGCTTTGTAATTTGTCAGAATCGCCCAGTTTAACGACCGGAAATTTATTTTCAATTAAATCA
>JBDRKH010000051.1:0-2261 GCA_043814195.1 Patescibacteria group bacterium | reverse complement strand
ATTCTCTTTTAATTGATTCTTTCTGTTTTTCCAGACAGGATATTTAAAAGAAACGCCGATTGGCTGGTATCCTTGTTTTTTGAGCAATACTAAAGAAACCGAGGAATCAACCCCGCCTGACAAACCAACCACAACTTTTTTATTTTCTTCTCTCATTTTATCAAATCTCCCCGCCAAATTTCATCCGAATCTTCATCAGAAAAAGCCCTGAACAAAGAAAGAAAAATAACATAATGCAAAGGCCAGCATAAAAATATCAAAATCGGCAGCCCAAAAACTTGAAGGCTCTGATAGGGCCAATTAACATATAGCCACCAAGGAAAAGCGAGATTTTGCGTTTCCATTAAAAACGCTAAAGCGGAAGCCCCTAGAAAAATGGACAAAATTGGGGAAAAATAGTCATGAACAATGTCTTTGATTAAAGAGTTCTTTTTCCTTTTGTGCTCAATAAATTCCAGGATGAACCAGATGGCAAAAGACAAGGTGATAACCATAGAAAAACTGATTCTGAAGTTATCTGAAACAAAGGTTATATCTTCCGGCCCGATAAATTTTGCTGACTGACCCAGATAGCTAAAATAAATGATCAGCAGGCTCAAGACAAAAAGAAGCAATCCCACAAACCCGACCACATTGTAAATTCTTTTTTCAAAGCGATAAGGTTTGGTAATAATTTCTTTCCCCTTTCTCTTATAATCAATAACAGCCTTGACTGCCAAATAACTTTCAACAATGGCTAGCCAGTATACAATAAATATTGGAATAAACAAAAATAGATAAAATATAGGGCCAAAATTGGGATAAATCCACAGTTTTCCAGACCAGTTAGCAACGCTTTCAAGAATTATGCCGCCAAGGGTAGAAATTGCCACAAATGAGATTAAATTCTTCCTGTTTTTTAAAAGTGTTCCGACCAATGATTTTTTCCTCAATTTCAGGGTCATGGATTCGCAGACCATAATAATCCCCATATCAAAAACCGCATGAAAAAACACTAATATTTCGGCCCTGACCAATCTTTCGGGCAGAAGAAAAGAGGAATAGGAAAGAAAAAACAGGATTATTCCCGCTACCATTAAAACTTTTATCCTTATTCTATCTTTCATTTTTGATAATCTCAAAATCTTTCTTAAGGGTTTCTTTCATATTGGCATTGTAAACCACTACGGCTGGATGATAAAGGGGAATAATTTTTACTCCACCCGCCTGAAAGACCCTTCCGTGAATCTGACTAATCCCCTCTATCTTATTTTCCAGCCCATACTTCCTTAAGATAAAGCCCGTCGCGTAGTTTCCCAGAGTAGCGATAATTTTGGGCTGAATAATCTCAATTTGTTTTTCTAAATACGGCGCGCAGGCCTCAATCTCTTTTTTCTCCGGATTGCGATTATTGGGCGGCCGGCACTTTAAAATATTACAAACATAAGCGTCTTCTCTTTTATAACCAATTGACTCAAAGAGTTCGTCTAAAACATCGCCGGACTGGCCGCAAAAAGGAACGCCGGTTTTATCTTCATTGGCTCCCGGTCCTTCTCCGATAAAAACAATTTCTGCCTGATGATTCCCCTGCCCGATAACAGGAAGCGTCCGAGTCTTAGCCAAAGAACACTTCCGGCATTTAATGACTTCCTCTTTTAATTTTCTCAACTCTTCTTTAATCATTCTTTTCTCAAAGCATCGATTGGGTTTAATTGAGAAGCCTTTCTGGCCGGGTAGATTCCAAAGATTAAACCAATCGCCATTGAAACAAGAAGGGCGGCGACAATAGCCAGCCCTGATATTGTTATCGGCCAGCCGGGCAGCCCCTGAGTCCTGATAACAACGCTGGCCATGAGAGAATTACTTATCCCGATAATGACGCCGATTATTCCGCCCAAACCGGTAATAACCAGGGCTTCAATTAAAAATTGATATAAGACGCTTCTGTTTGTCGCTCCCAGCGCTTTTCTTAATCCGATTTCCTTGGTTCTCTCGCTGACCGAAACCAGCATAATATTCATAATCCCAATCCCGCCGACCAAAAGAGAAATAGCCGCCAAAAACCCCAATAAAAGGTTCAGAATAACGCTGATTTCGTTAACCTGTTCAATAACTTCAGTCATAGTTGTAATCTGGAAATCATCTTTTGACGGGTCCTTAATGTTATGATTCTTGCGAAGCAGTCTGGAGATATCGCTGATGGCTCTGGAAAAATACGATTCATCCTGAACAACAACATCAACTTCGGATAAATAGTCTATCCCCAAAACTTCTTTGAGGGC
>JBDRKH010000050.1:0-18250 GCA_043814195.1 Patescibacteria group bacterium | reverse complement strand
AATCTGGCGCCTTTTGCCGTGGCCGGACCGGATATTACCGCCTTGGTCAATCAGGAAATAATCTTTGACGCCTGGGAATCTTACGACCCCAACAATGACTCGCTTGCTTATTTCTGGAACTTCGGCGATGGCGCGACTGACACGGAAAAAATATCCAGCCATATTTATCTTTACCCTGGTCAGTATCTGGTTAGCTTAATGGTCAGCGATGGCAAACTATCTGATTTAGATATTATTACAATTAATATTTACAACCGAGCCATTATTATCACGGAATTTATGCCTGACCCAGAAGGCAAAGACGAAGAAAACGAATGGATTGAAATATATAATCAGAGCGAGCAAATTGCCAACTTAACTAATTGGCAATTAGATGACCAGGCGAGCGGCAGTCCTCCTTTTATCTTTCCAGCCAACAGTCTGATTGGACCCAAACAATTCTTAGTGCTTTTAAGACCAATCACCAGAATCGCGCTTAATAATGATAACGATCAGGTCCGTTTAATCTGCCCGGATGATTCAGTTGTTTCCGAAGTCAGTTATTTGAGCGAAAATCAAGAAGGATTAAGCGTGGCTTTTGATGGTTTAGACTATTTTTGGACTAAAATTCCTACTCCGGGCGCGCCCAATATCATCAGCTCAATTGAATTAAAAAATTCAGAGGAAAACCTTATCCGCAATAACCCCCAACCAATCAACCAAGAAACACAAAACCCTCCAGAAGTTTTAGCTAATAATGATTACTTAACTCAAACCCAAGCTTCGGTTAATTCTTTTTCTGAAGAAAATCTCTCTGGCCAAACTCTTAATCCTCAACCCCAATCAGCCAACCAATTAGCTTCTTTGCCGCAAAACAGCCAATCAAATCCTAAATCAAAGCTTATTCTTATTATCTCTATTATTATCTCTGCTGCTTTATTAGTCAGTTGGGGATTAATAATAATTAGGAAATACTAAACTCATTGACACTAGTGATTGACAAATAGTATCATTAAAGCATGAGCGGTCATTCCCATTGGGCAACGATAAAACATAAAAAAGTGACGACTGACGCAAAGCGGGGTAAAATCTTTAGCAAAATATCCCGCTTAATTAGTATTGCCGCTAAAGAAAAAGGCGGAGACCCAGAAAAAAATCCCAAATTACGGACAGCCATAGAAAAAGCCAGGGAAGTTAATATGCCTAAGGACAATATTGAGCGGGCGATTAAACGAGGAACCGGCCAGCTAGAAGGAAGCCAAATAGAAGAAGCGATTTACGAAGCTTATGGTCCTTCGGGTATCGCCTTAATTATTGAAATAATTACTGATAATAAAAATAGGACTCTGGCAGAAATCAAAAATACTTTAAATAAGTTTGGCGGCAAATTAGCTGAAGCTGGCAGCGTTCGCTATATGTTTGACCGCCCAGAACAGGAATGGATACCTAAATACCCCATGGAAGTTGACCAAAAAACCAAAGACCAACTGGAAAAACTTTTTGCCGCCCTGGACGAGAATGACGACGTCCAAGAAATATACAGCAATTTAAAAACATGATTATTTTAGGCATTGATCCTGGTACAGCCTTGACTGGCTATGGTCTGATTAAAAAACAAGCCGATAATCTAGAATTAATAGATTATGGCTGCATTAAAACCGAACCCAATCTTTCAACGGCCGAAAGGCTTAATAAACTAAACCGAGAACTGGCTGGTCTGATAAAAAAATATAAACCAAATAAAATGGCGGTGGAGGATATTTTTTTCTTTAAGAATCTCAAAACCGTATTTAAGGTCAGCCAGGCTCGGGGAGTAATTTTAGCCCGAGCCGCTCAAATGAAAATCCCGATTTTAGAATATACCCCCCTTCAAGTCAAGCAAGCGGTGGCTTGTTATGGTCGGGCCGAAAAATCCCAGGTTCAAAAAATGGTAAAAACCCTGCTTAAGCTAAAAGAGATTCCTAAGCCCGATGACGCAGCTGACGCTCTGGCAACAGCCATTTGCTGCGCCCATTCAATTAAATAACCAAATAATTTTTAAAAATTATGTCTTTAACCATCCAATATATTATTGACCAAGGCGTACCTCAAGAAACAATTATTTTTCTACTAATGCTGCCAGTGGTAGTTACAGTCATTGCTTTTGCTCGTCAAATTATTGGCATTAAGGGGTTCGGTATTTATACCCCCTTAATCATTACCTTTGCTTTCTTGGCTACTGGCTTAAAATATGGCTTAGCTTTCTTCGTTGCTATTCTCTTAGTCGGCACCTTGGTCAGGCTTTTTATCAGAAAATTCCGCTTGCTTTATCTTCCTCGGATGGCCATTACTTTGACTATCGTCGCCCTGGTTATTCTAATGATTTTCTTTTTCGGCGCTTCAACCCAACGACTCGGCTTAATTAATGCTTCGGTTTTTGCCGTTTTGATTATGATTACTCTGGTGGAAAAATTCTTAGCCGCTCAAATTGAAAGAGGCGGCAAAGGAGCTGTCTTTTTAACCTTAGAAACTCTTTTTCTCTCTATTGTTTGTTATTGGCTGGCCAGCTGGGCTTGGCTTCAAAATACTGCTCTTAATTTTCCTTTTTTCCTGATTGTTATCACGATACTTATCAATATCTTTCTAGGCAAATGGACTGGCTTGCGTCTGACTGAATATTTTAGATTTAGTGAAATAATTAAAAATATTGAAGTGCCTAAGAAAAAAAGGCCGGGCAAGGTATAAAATCTCTTCCAGTCTGTTTATGTTGGAATTTTTAGAAAAATCTCAATATCTGCTTGGCATGAATGCCCGTATTCTTAACTATATGCGGCCCTCTAATTCTTTGAGGGCTATTAGAATTGCTGATAATAAGCTTTTGACTAAGAAAATCATAAGGCAAAACGGGCTGCCGGTTCTTCAAAATTATGCGATTATCCGCAATACCCAGGAATTGAGAACTTTTGACTGGTCAACCCTGCCCAATAGTTTTACTTTAAAACCCAATCGCGGATTAGGCGGCGAAGGCATTTTGATTGTCTATGGCCGAAAAAAAATGTATCCCTATCCTTGGATAAAGGCAGACCGGAAAATCATTGAAATTAAAGACCTAGAAAGCCATATTTTGAATATTCTTGAAGGCAATTATTCTTTAACTAATATCCCAGATATCGCTTTTTTCGAAGAACGGATTAGGCTATTAAAACTCTTCAAACCCTATGTTTATCGAGGCATCCCTGATATTCGGATTATTGTCTATAACTCTGTCCCGATTATGGGCGAACTGCGTTTGCCGACCAAAAATTCGGGCGGCAGAGCCAATCTTCATCTAGGCGGCGTTGGGGTTGGTATTGACATGGGAACAGGCACAACCACTACTGCTATCCAATATGATAAATTAATTGAACATCTGCCTGAAACAAGAATGGTTCTGCGAGGCATCCAAATTCCAGACTGGGAAGAAATCCTTAGGTTAGCTATCCGCGCCCAACAGGTAAGCCGAGTCGGTTTTCTCGGAATTGATATTGCCATTGACCGAGAAAAAGGACCGGTTATTCTTGAACTTAATGCCCGGCCAGGACTTTCAATCCAGGTTGCTAATTTAGCCCCTCTTAATGACCGGCTGCAAAGGGTTAAGGGATTGAAAGTCAAAACGATTAATAAGGGGGTTAAATTGGCTAAAGATTTATTCGGCGGAGAAATCGAAGAAGAGCTGGAAGGAATTTCCGGCCGCAAAGTAATCGGCATTAATGAGCCGGTTGAAGTACTTAACCAACAAGGCAACAAACATTTAACTATGGCTAAAATCGACAGCGGCGCTTATCGAACTACCATCTGTTCTAATTTAGCCAAAGAATTAATCATTGATAAACCAATTAGCTATAAAAAAGTGCGAGGCGCTCTGGGTAATGAAGAAAGACCAATTATTAATCTCAGTTTTTATTTAGACAAAAGACTAGTTACCAGTGAAGCTTTTATGGCTGACCGTTCAGAAATGAAATATGATGTTATTGTCGGCCGGAAAGATTTAAAAAGATTCTTAATTGACCCGGGAAAAAATATCTTCATGTCAGCTAGAGTTTTAGAAAAAACCAAAGAAAAGAGAGGAATAGAATAAAAATGATTAAAGATAAAAATACAGAAATTATTATAAAAGAGGCTGAAAAATTAGGGATAAAAGTAAAAATTCTCTACCCAAGAAGAAAGTTGGTTGAATTAAATAAAGGGCATAGAAGTTTTTTGGTTCAGCGAGATTTCCGAATCAATCTGAATCGATTTGGAACAAGAAATATCCCTCTTTTCAAAGACATCACTTATTTCTTTTGGCGTCTGAATAATATTCCTATCCCTAAAACAGAGACTGTTTTTTCTTCTTCGCAAATTAAAAAGGGGTTAAAAAAAATATTCCTGCCGCTAGTTATCAAAGATGCCCGGGCTAGTCAATCAAGAAACCTTTGGGTCAATATTTCTAGTTATAAAAAGGCGCTTCTCATTTTAAAAAATTTATTTTCAAGACCGCAAATTGAAGCGGTAATTATTCAAGAGTTCGTCCGGGGTCAAGAATTCCGAATTTTGGTTCTTAAAAATAAAATTTTGGGTATTGCCCGCTTATTCCTCCTTCCATAACAGGAGACAGCCGATCAACAATAGAAAAGCTTATTAAAAAATTAGAGAAAGAAACCAACTCTAAAATTAACGTTGATCAGGAAATGAAAAATTTAATTAAATCCCAAGGATTTTCTCTTAAGTCTATTTTACCGATTAAGCAAAAAATATTTTTAAGAGAATATTCAAAAATTAGCCAGGGAGGCAAAATAAAAAACCTTCCTAGAGATTTAATCCATCCAGAAATTAAAAAAATGTGCCTGAAAGCAGTTAAAGTAACTGGCTTAGAATTAGCCGGCTTAGATATTATAGCCGAGAATCTCTCTAAATCACCAAAAGAGCAAAAAATAAAATTTATTGAAATTAATGGCCGACCAGATATCTATATTCACCACCTGCCAAACGACGGCAAGCTGGTTAATGTAACTAAAGAAATATTAAAATATATCTTTAAATTATGAAACTGCTAATTATTGGTTCGCCCAGATCAAAAGAATCTCAGTTATTAAAAGAGGCATCAGAAAAAAGAAGTCATTTGGTAAAAATTATCCCCATCGCCGAGCTGATTTTTAAAGGAGAGAAAACCTTATCAATCCGCGCCCGCCAAGGCCTAGATATTAAAAATTTTGAGGCAGTTCTTTTTCGAGCCATCAACCGACATATTATTGAGGCAAAAATTATCGCTCAATACATGAAAGATAAAAAAAGAGTGGTCGTTGATGAAGTTCTGGCTAATGGCAATTATGAGTGCCATAAATTCTTTACGCACAGTCGGCTTTGGGCTAAACAAATTTTCCAACCAACTACCTTTTTTATTTTCAACCCAGTCAATCTTAAAGAAGTAGTCCGGAAAATCAAACCGCCTTTTATTGTTAAACACATCAAAGGAATGCGTGGCCGGTCTAATTTCCGTTTTAATTCCCAAAAAGAATTGTTTGATTTTTTCAAGAAAAAAGAGCGACTAGGCCGTTATTTAATTCAAGAATGGTATCCAGCTAAATATTATTACCGCACTTTAGTTTTAGGCAGCAAAGTATTAGGAGCTATGAAAAGATTGTCCCTTCATTGCCAAGACCGACCCAAAATTCCTTTAAGTCAGCGGTCA
This sequence comes from Patescibacteria group bacterium, assembly GCA_043814195.1. Taxonomy (GTDB): domain Bacteria; phylum Patescibacteriota; class Minisyncoccia; order Portnoybacterales; family UBA2143; genus JBDRKH01. The sequence continues at coordinate 12,582 of JBDRKH010000050.1, read as the reverse complement.
AAAAAAGCCAGATTGTCAGACGGCCTGAAAAAAATTTCTTTGAGAACAGCCAAGGCCATGAAGATTGAGTTAGCTGGTTTAGACATTATGCCTGATTCTCATGGCCGGTTAAGGGTTTTAGAAATCAATCGCTCGCCTCAATTTAGACGCTTTAGCCGAGTAACCGGCATCGAGGTAGCCGAAGAGATAATTAAATACCTAGAAAAGAAAGCTGGTTAAAGAATTAGATGTTATTAACCCTTTATTTGAACAAATTTCCTCTTGCCTACTTGAATTATTGTCCCGTTTTTAAGAGAAATCTGTTTCTGCCAATCAGTGATTTTCTGATTGTCTATTTTTACCCCGCCTTGAACCACCAATCGTTTGGCTTCGTTCTTGCTTGAGGCTAGTTTTGTCTCAATCGATAAATCCAAGATATTGTTTTCTTTGGCTTTTATTTTCAAAACAGGCATTTCTGAAGGTTTGCCTTTTCTCTTAAAAACTTTGTCAAATTCTTTTTCCGCGGCTAAAGCCGCTTTTTTATTATGATGAATGCTGACAATTTCCCGGGCTAATCTGGCTTTGGCATCTCGGGGATTTAATTTGCTTTCTCTCATATCCTGTTCCATCTGCTGAATCTCTCCTATAGAAACATCGGTACAAAGCTCTAATCCCGGGATAATCAAACCATCAGACCAGGCCATAATCTGACCGAACATTTCATTTGGTTTTTCATTCAAAGCAACCATGTTTCCTTCGGTCTTGCCCATTTTCTTGCCCGAAGAATCAACCAAAAGCTTAGTAGTTAAAACAAACTTCTCCTTATTCTTCACTGCTTTTATTAAATCGCGGCCGGCCAGCATATTAAAAGTCTGATCATTGCCGCCAACTTCCAAATCAACATCCATGGCCACGCTGTCATAGGCCTGAGCTAACGGGTAGAGAAATTCATGCAAGTAAATTGGCTTGCCATTGTTAATTCTTTCCTGAAACATATCCCGCTGTATCATCTGTTGAACCGTAAAATTAGAAGCTAATTCAATTAAATTAAGAAAAGTAAGCTTATCGCTCCATTGACTGTTAGACATAACCTTAGCTGTATTTTCCCCGGAAAACCTTAGAATCTTGCCGGCTTGTCGTTTAAAGTTTTTGATATTTTTAAGAACTTCTTCCCGGGTCATTTTCCGGCGGGCGGCTGTTTTGTCGGTCGGGTCGCCAATCATGCTGGTAAAATCGCCTAAAAGAAAAATTACCTCGTGACCCAAATCCTGGAACTGAGCCAATTTTCTGACAGTAATGGCGTTGCCAATGTGGAGACTGGGCGCAGTCGCATCATAGCCGCAATAAAGCCTGATTTTTTGACCAGATCTTAAGGCTTTTTCCAGAGAAGCCCGGTTTGGGTAAATATTTTCCACGCCCCTAGTCAGGGCTTTTTGAATTTTGTCTTCATTGGCCATATTTTCTTAGTATAACACCCTTGCCAAGCGCGGTCAATTCTGTCAGAATGAAAATATTATGTTAAGAAGCTTAATTAAATTAATTATCTTTCTTGGGATAATCGGGGTTTTAACAGTAATTATTATTACGGCCTATTTTGCCAAAGACTTGCCCGACCCAACCAAAATAGAAGACCGGGAAATTATTGAATCAACCAAGATTTACGACCGGACCGGCCAAATTGTTCTTTATGATATTCACGGCGAAGAAAAAAGAACTATTATCCCCCTTGAAGAAATCCCCCAATTTATCAAAGAAGCAACTATCGCTATTGAGGATGATAATTTTTATCACCATATTGGCCTAGATTGGAAAGGCATTCTTCGGGCCGCTTGGGCCAATTTAACTAATCAAAGAATTGCCCAGGGCGGCTCAACTATTACCCAGCAATTCATTAAAAACGCTTATTTGGGAGGACCTCAATCAGCCAGGACCTTTGCCCGAAAAATCAAAGAGGCAATTTTAGCTTTGCTCATGGAAAGAAAGTACTCCAAGGACGAGATTCTTGGCTTTTATTTAAACCAGGTGCCTTATGGTTCTAATGCTTATGGAATTGAAGCAGCCAGCCAAACCTTTTTCAATAAATCAGCCAAAGACTTGACTTTGGCTCAAGGAGCTCTTTTATCCGCCCTGCCTAATGCGCCCAGCTATTATTCCCCTTCTGGCTCTCATCCTGATGAATTAAAGGTTAGGCAAGAAGATATTCTGGACCGGATGGTTAATTTCGGATATCTTAGCCAAGAACAAGCAGACCAGGCCAAACAAGAAGAACTTAAATATGCTTCGCCGGGCGACCTAAAAGCCCATCATTTTGTCACTATGGTTCAGGAATATTTAGAAGATAAATATGGCTCTGATTATACAGATATTAATATGGCTGGTTTAAAAGTCTATACTAGCCTTGACTGGAGCCTGCAGGAAGCCGCCGAACAGGCCGTGACCAAAGGGACAGAAAAGAATACGGCTTATCGGGCGACTAATGCCGCTCTAGTGGCGATTAACCCCAAAACCGGACAGGTTTTAGCTTTGGTTGGCTCTAAAAATTACAGCGAAGACCAATTTAATGTGGCGACTAGCCCTAATCGCCAGCCCGGCTCTTCCTTCAAGCCCTTTGCTTATGCCATGGCTTTTAAAAAGGGCTTTACTCCTGAAACAATCCTTTTTGATTTAAAAACTAATTTTGGCAAATTCGGACCAGGCGAGGGGCAGGATTATAGTCCGAAAAACTATGATTTAAAATTTCGCGGACCAGTTACTATGAGAACCGCCTTAGCCCAATCAATCAATGTCCCTTCGGTTAAAACCCTTTATTTGGCCGGAGTTAATGATACGATTAATCTGGCCCAAGACATGGGCATCACCACCCTCAAAGAAAGAAACCGCTATGGTTTATCATTGGTTTTAGGCGGAGGAGAAGTTAAATTAATTGACGAAACAGCCGCTTACGGAGTTTTTGCCGCTGAAGGAATTAAACATCCTTTAAGTTTCGTCTTAAGAATTAAAGATAACCAAGGAAATATTTTGGAAGAATTTAAAGATGATTCCAACAGAGTTTTAGACGAACAAATTGCCCGCCAAATCAGCGATATTCTTTCCGACGAAGAAGCTCGCGCTCCGATTTTTGGCTCTCATTCCAAACTCTATTTACCAGGCCGGCCAGCCGCCGTTAAAACCGGCACTACCCAAGACTATGCTGACGGCTGGACTATCGGCTATACGCCCAGCCTGGTCGTCGGAGTTTGGGCTGGCAATAATGATTTTACCAAGAAAATGAAAGAGGGCGCGGCTGGCGTTTATGTGGCCGCCCCTATCTGGAATGATTTTATGACTGGCGCTTATCAAGTTAAAACCAAAGAAGAAAAAACATCTATTGATGATTCTCTAAAAAATGAATTACTTCAAGAATTTACTTTGCCTAAAGAAACAGAAAAATTTACCTTGCCTGAACCAAGCCCAGAAAGCAATATTCCAATGGTTAACGGCCAAATCGCTTATCAGAACAAGATTGAAATAGACAAGATTTCCGGCAAATTAGCGACTGATTTGACGCCGCCTGATTTAATTAAGGAAAGAATTTATCAAGAAGTCCATTCAATTCTTTATTATCTTGACCAAGACGATTCTAATCTAGCTAACTGGGAAGAACCAGTCAAACAATGGGCTTTAAGCCAATCTTGCGCTCAAGGAGTCTGCTATAATCAAAATATACCCCAGGAATACGATGATATTCATACTAAGGAAAACCAACCCCAAGTTGAAATCGCCTTTCCACAAGAAAACAGCTTGATTAACGGAGACAAATTAACTATTCAAGCCCAAGCCAGCGCCCCTTTGGGTATTAAACAATTGGATTTCTTTTTTAATAATCAGTTAGTTGGGACCGACCAGACTCCGCCTTACACTGTTACTTTTTCTCTTTCTTCTTATCTTCTGCCTCAAGAAAAACAGACTATTAAAGTTCGGGCTTATGATACGGCCGTTAATCGCCAAGAGGATGAAATAATGGTTAAATTTACGCCTTAATCGGCATAACTATATAAGTATAGGTGTTGTCGCCTACGGGCCGGATGATAGCTGGCTTGGCGTTCTCGTTTAATCCCAAAACCACCTTATCGCTGTAAATATTATTTAAACCATCTAAAACATAGCGATGATTAAAGGTTATTTCCATTTCTTTGCCTTGAATTTCTGCTTCGATCTGAGACTTATTTTCTCCAATATCTGCGTCCTTGGAAACAATTTCCAATAAGTTGCGCTTGGGATTAATTCGGACTTTAATATCATTGATTTTGCCGCTAAACAAACTAGCTATCTTAATATTATTAATTAACTCCTGACGGCTGATCACAGCCTGGGTTTGTAAATCTTGAGGGATAATCTGTTGATAATCTGGGTATTGACCCTCAATCAGCCGGGAAATAATCTGGGCGTAACCTAAATCAAATAATATTTGGTTGCCCGAAAGAATAATTTCTACTTCAGTCTCTTGCTCGCCCAGAATTCTAATTATTTCTTGAACTGTTCTCTGGGGAATTATTATGGCTTGTCCTTTTAATTCTTTGCTGTCAGCATTAAGCTCAATATTCTTTTCGGCCAAGCGAAAACTATCAGTCGCCGCCAGCTTAATTGCGCCCTTATCAAACTTCATATAAATACCAGAAATTTCCGGCCGGGATTCGGAAAGAGAAGCCATTTCCACTACTTGGGCCAAGCTGTTTTTCAGTAATCCCCCCTTAATTTTAATTAAAGATTTATCTTTGATTTTAGGAATAATCGGGAAATCATCAGCTGGTAAACCTCTAAGAACCGCCTTAAATTTCCGGCATTTAATTTCTAATTGCTTGTCTTTGGCCTTTAATTCAACTTTGTCATTAGGTAGATTATTAATAAAATCAGCCAAGAGGCGAGCTGGCACAGTAATACTGCCTTTTCCTTGAATTTTTCCTGAAACCCAGGAATTAATTCCAATTTCCAGATTAGTTGAGGAAACTTGTAATTTATTTCCCTCAATCAACAAAAGAAGGTTGTTTAAAATTGGCAAAGTTAAATTACGGCCAATAATTTTTTCGGCAATATTTAGGGTTTGTTTTAAATTTTCTTGAAGGCAAATTATATTCATAATAATAATTTAATCTTTATTTATATAAATTTATTGTTATTATTAAGTTATTTAAAAAAGGGGAAAACTCGTTTTATCTAATCAGTAATTAATAGTCTAGAATTAGGAACTTGTTAATTTAAATCTAAATAACCTGTTAATAATCTTTAGATTATTTTTTGACTTAATTATGGAGTTGTTCTTTAATTAAACTTATTTCATGTTGAAGCGAGTCATTGTTTTCCATTTCCTTATTTATTTTTTGACAAGCATACATTACCGTGGTGTGGTCTCGGCCGCCTAATTTTTCTCCAATAAAGGGATAAGAACCATTCAATTCTTTTCTGATTAAATACATAGTGATTTGGCGAGGCCGGACTAATTCTCTTTTCCGAGAACGGTTAAACAAATCATTGATGCTGATATCATAAAAATCGGATACCACCCTGATAATCTTTTTAAGGTTAGTCATTCTCTTAGGCGCATTGATGATTTGAGAAAGAATTTTGGGAGTATTTTTAAGGGTAGGAATGGTATTGTTTAATTGACAAAAAGCAACCACTCGATTAAGGGCGCCTTCCAGCTCCCTGATATTTTTTTGGACATGGCTGGCAATATAATTAAGAACTTCTTCAGAGATTCTAAACTTCTTTTCCTCAATCTTGCTTTTAAGGATAGCCATCCTGGTTTCTAAGTCAGGATAACTGATATCAGCGATCATTCCTCCTTCAAATCGGGAACAAAGGCGCTCTTCTAGAGTGGGGATAGCTTTGGGCGGCTTATCCGAACTAATAATAATTTGTTTATTTTTTTGGTAGAGAGAATTAAAAGTATGAAAAAATTCTTCTTGGGTTTTTTCTTTGCCGGCAATAAACTGAATGTCATCAATAATTAGGGTGTCAATTTTTTGATACTTTTTCTTAAAAGTATCCATGCCCCTTTTGGAAATAGCATCAACTAGTTCGCTGGTATATTTTTCCGAGCTAAGATAAAGAGTTTTCTTAGAAGGATGTTTTTTGCTTAATTCGTTGCCAATTGCCTGTAAGAGATGGGTTTTGCCCAGGCCGACTCCGCCGTAAATAAACAAAGGATTATAGATATTGCCGGGCTGTTTAATTACGGCTCGGCCAGCAGCTTGAGCCAGCTCATTAAAAGAGCCGATGACAAAATTATCAAAATTATATTTAGGATTAAGATTGGTTTCTTTGTCTGGGCTAAATTCTTGAAAATTAAGTTGGTCGCCCAAGAATCTGGGAACTGATTTCTCTTTGGTTTTGGCTTTGGCTAAGATAGCTTCTCCGCCAATAAAAAATTTAATCTCTTTGATATCAGGTGAATTATTGCGAAGTATTTTTAAAAGGAGTTTATTGTATTTGTTATTAAGCCATTCCTTGGTAAAGCCATTAGGCACACCAACAGTGATTAGCCCATCTTTTTTGGAAAGGATTTTTGTGTCTCTAAACCAAGTGATAAAATTAGCTTTTGAGATGTTTAGTTCGATTTCTCCTAGGGTGACTTGCCAAAGTTCTTTGAGGTTCATAAAAGTTATGGGAAATTAGTCTGGAGTTATTATATCATAATGAGAGAATAAGCAAAATATCTCAAGCTCCAGTTTTGTTAATAAAATGTGGACGATTTGGGGAAAAAGCAAATATTAGACCTAATATTTGAAGGTTTGACTTAACGTTTTTTAAATGATATGCTGGAAGATGTGTCATTCACTTATCATCCTAAAAAAAGAAAAAGAAAGAAAACTCATGGTTTTAGAAAAAGAATGGCGACCAAATTTGGCCGTCGTGTTTTAGCTTGCCGAAGAAGAAAAAAGAGAAAACAATTAACTGTCTGAAGCAAGTAAACGCAGAAGCGCCTCTTTAACGGGTATTTTATTATGCTTCCTCGAAAATACAAATTAAAAAGAGATAACGATTTTAAAAGGGTTTTTAAACAAGGCAGGTATTTTCAGGAAAGCTTTATCAGATTGCGAGTCCTCAAAAATGAATCGGCTAATAATCGTTTCGCTTTTATTGTTGGTTTAAAAATATCTAAAAAAGCAATTGGGCGGAACAAGATCAGAAGACAGCTGGAAGAAGTGATTCGATTAAATCTAAATAAGATAAAAAAGGGATTTGATATTGTGGTTTTGCCAGAAAAAGAAATAATTAGCAAATCATATTCAGAGACAGAAAAAACCCTGCTTAATTTATTGAAAATAAGTAAATTAACCAACTAGAATTATGGATATTATTATTAGTGTTTTTAATGAAGTTCTTTATCGCCCTCTTTTTAATGCCCTAATCTGGCTTTATAATATTATTCCTGGGCAGGATTTAGGCATAGCCATTATTGTTTTAACTATTTTAATCCGGTTTATTCTTTATCCCTTATCCAGAAAATCAATTCAGTCCCAAAAAGCAATCAGCAAACTGCAGCCCCAAATAAAAGAGATTCAGAAAAAGTATAAAAATAAAGAAGAACAAGCCCGCCAGATGATGGCTCTATACCGGAAATATAAGGTCAATCCGATGTCTGGATGTCTGCCGATTTTGATTCAATTGCCTATTTTGATTGCTCTTTACCGGGTTTTTTTTACTGGCTTAGACCCAGAGAGACTCAACGGTCTTTATAGTTTTATTAACCAACCAGAAAGTTTAAATTTTGTCTTTTTAGGCATAGTTGATCTTTCCCAGAGAAGCGTTGTTTTGGCTCTTATGGCCGGTTTATTCCAATTTATCCAGTCAAGAATGATTATACCTAAGCTAAAACAAAGACAAGGAGCAAAAACTGGGGGCCTTGATTTTTCTTCAATGATGAGCCAGCAAATGCTCTATTTTATGCCTCTTATTACCGTCTTTATTGCTTGGAACCTGCCGGCTGCTTTACCTCTTTACTGGATTGTGATAACCTTATTTGGAATTATTCAGCAATATTTTACCAGAACAGAATTAGAAGAAGGAAACAAAGATAATTAAAAAATATGACGGAACCAGCCATAATCATTAAAGAAACAATTAAAGAATTATTCCAGACAATGAAGCTCGAGGCCCAAGTGGAGATTGAACAGAATCAGCCAGATAATCTTTTAGTTAATATTCAAACCGAAGAAGCTGGTTTTTTAATCGGCCAAGAAGGCGGTAATCTGGATGCTTTTCAGCATTTGGCCAGGGTTTTGGCAGGAAAAAAATACGGCCAGCCAGTCCAGTTTGTGGTCGATATTAATAATTATCGCAAGCACCGAATAGAACTGCTAAAGGAATTAGCTAAAAACATGGCCAAACAAGCTCTAATGGAAAGGGTCTCTTTAACCCTTCAACCTATGTCATCTTATGAAAGAAGAATAATTCATTTGGCTTTAGCCGGCGAATCTCAAATTAGCACTAAAAGCATTGGTCAAGATTCAGAAAGAAGAATTGTAATTAAGCCAATAAAATAAAGGGGTTAACCCTTTGTGGACAGCCTATGTTAATTAGGGCTAAAAAGGTTATTGGACTTAAGGCGCTTACCCGATCTGGCCAGCCATTAGGTCGGGTGGCTGATTTTGAAATAGAGGGGGTTGGTCAAAATATTGTCAAATATTACATCCAAGGAGAGATTTTCGGCTTTTTAAAAGAATCATTAGTAATTAATGCTAGTCAGGTAATCGAAATAAAAAAAGACAGGCTTATTGTGGAAGATGCAATTATTGCTGAAAAATCAGCTAAGAAAAAAATCTCATCAGGCGTAGAATATGTTAGATAGACGGATTATTTATAATACGATTGTATCGGGTGGGGCTAGAATTCTTGGTCTAGCCCTTTCTTTAATTGTTATCGGTTTTATTACTCGCTATCTGGGGCAGGAAGGATTCGGTTATTACTCGACTATTCTAGCTTTTCTATATTTTTTTACAGTCTTAGCCGATTTGGGGCTTTATTCAATTTGTCTGCGGGAAATATCGCGGCCTCAAGCTGACCAAGTAAAGATAGCCAGCAACGCCTTTACCTTAAGGTTTATGGCTGGCTTTTTTATTTTTGCTTTGGCTCCTTTAGTTATTTATTTTTTCCCTTATCCGATTGAAGTTAAGCAGGGGGTATTGATTGGGGCAGTTGGTTTTTGGCTAATGTCTAATCAGCAAGTTTTGGTTGGTGTTTTTCAGAAATATTTAAGAGTTGATAAAGTTGCTCTGGCTGAATCTTTGGGCCGATTATTCCAATTGGGTTTAATTATTCTTTTTATCAAGCAAGGGCTTGGCTTTTTGTTTATTGTTAGCGCAGTGGCGGGCGGAGCTTTAATTAATTTTCTTTTAGTTTTCTGGTTTAGCCAAAAATATATTCCTATTTCTTTCCAATTTGATTTTAATTTCTGGAGAAGGTTATTAAAAGAATCGCTGCCTTTGGCCTTGGCGATTGTCTTCACCATGATTTATTTTAAGATTGATACAATTATGCTTTCTTTAATGAAGCCAGCGGCTGATGTAGGGATTTACAATTTAGCTTATAAGTTTTTAGAAAGCTTGCTTTTCTTCCCGGTTATGTTCGTTGGTTTGATTATGCCTCTAATGTCTAAATACGCTTTTTCTGCCAAGAGAAAGTTCCAAGAAATTACCCAGAGAACCTTAGATATTTTATTAATTTTTATTATCCCCATGATTATTGGCACAATTTTTCTTTCTCGAAAAATTGTTGTTTTAATCGCTGGTCGGGATTTTATTCTTTCGGCCGGAGTTTTAAATGTTTTAATTGTTGCTACGGGAATTATTTTCTTGGGCGTGCTTTTTTCTAATATGATTATTGCCCTAAACAAACAAAAGGCCCTGATTTATATTTATGGGGCGGGGGTGATTGTTAATTTAGGCGCTAATTTAATAGCTATTCCCAAATACTCTTATTACGGGGCAGCCGGAACCACGCTTTTAACTGAATTATTAGTTACTGGTTTGATGTTAGTCGTGCTTTACTGGTCTTTCAAAAAAATACCTTCATTTAAGTTAATTTTTAAGTCTTTTTTAGCTGTCCTGGCTATGGCTTTGTTGCTTTTCTTTTTATCTGATTGGAGTTTGTTCATTCTTATTTTCCTGGGTAGCTTAGCTTATTTTGTCTTCTTATATTTAATGGGCGGGATTTCTCGCCAGCAAATATTAGCCTTGGTTAAAAAGGATGGATAAATGGCTGCTTCTTTTAATCGCTTATTTGCCTTTCCAGATTGCTTTTAACCCTGGAGCTAATTTTGATTTAGCTTCTTTAAGGGTTTTTATTGTTTTATTTTTCTTGGTTTGGCTGGTGATAAAGGGCTTTAAAATTAATCAATTTAAAAACCTCCAGAACATTGGGTTGATTCTTTTTTTGATTTTAGCTGGCTTTTCTTTGATTGGAGCAGAGAATTTTTCTTGGGGACTAAGGAAAATATTGTTTTTTGCTTCGATTTTTCCTCTTTATTGGTTGGTTTTTTCATTAATTAATGATTGGTCTCGGATTAGGAAGATTGTCAGGGTTTTAATCTGGGGCGGCAGCTCCTTGGCTCTAATCGGTTTGCTTCAATTTTTAGCCCAGTTTGTTTTCGGCTTAGAAAGGGTTTATGGATTTTGGGCAAATAATATTTTGCCTGTTTTTTCTGGGTTCAATTTAGGGGCAATGATTTTGGCTTATCCGAGCTGGTCGGTTAATGTTAATGGCCAGACTCTGATGAGGGCTTTTTCCCTTTTCTCCGACCCTCATATCTTTTCTTTTTATTTGGGTCTTATCTTGCCTTTAATAATTATTTGTTTGGGTAAATTCAAGGGGCCTGCTTCCTTTTTTTATCTCTTTTATTTCTTGGTTTTGGTCAGTTTGTTGTTTTCTTTTACCCGAGGCGCTTATCTGGCTATCATGGTTGCCTTTTTGGTTTTGATAATTTTATTTTGGAAATATTTAAAGAATAAGAAAATCCCCTGTTTGCTTTTTCTTTGTCTGCTGATTTTTATTATTCCAGGCACTTTTATCAGCGACAGGCTTTATTCTTCTTTTGATTTAGAGGAAGGCTCTAATCAGGGGCGTTTGGCCATGTGGCAGCAGGCTGGCCAGGTAGGCTGGAATAATTTTTGGCAAGGAGTTGGTCTGGGTAATTATTCTTTGACAGTTGATGCTCAATTTGACTATCGTAATCCAGCGACCGCTCATAATTTTTATTTAGATGTTTTTTCCGAGATGGGTATTTTTGCTTTGATTGTTTGGCTTGGTTTGATTTTGGGGACTCTTGGCCAATTATTGCGAAAATTAAGACAGGCTGCTCAATTAGAAGAAAAATATCTTTTGGTTGGTTTGATTGGCGCTTTGGTTTATTTGATAGTTCACAGCTGTTTTGAAACATTGATTTATAGTCCTAGCGCCTTAGCTCTCCTAATGGTTATTCTTAGTATTAGTTCAAGGCTTTGTTTTGATGTCTCAAAGAATAATTAATTTTTTAATTTATTTGACGATTTTTTGCCTGCCTTTGTATCTGGTTCGTTTTAAAATTGATTGGATCCCCTTCAATGTTTTAGAATTCTTAATCTGTCTTTTATTTCTGATTTGGTTGTTTAGGGGCAATAAAAATCAGTTGCTTTTTAGAAATAGATTTTGGTGGCCAATTTTGCTGATTTTTTTTGGCCTGACTATCAGCGTTCTTTTTTCGAGCGACTTAGAAACCAGCGCTGGCATCTGGAAAAGTTGGTTTTTGGCCCCCTTGCTCTTTTGGTTGGTTTTAATCAATCAATTAAGGGATAAGGAGCAAATTAAAAAAGTTTTTTGGTCTTTATTTTTTTCCGGGGTGGCCGTAGCCCTAATTTCTCTCTTCTGTTTTTTTACTGACCGATTAACTTATGATAATCGTTTGGCTGGCTTTTATAATTCAGCTAATTATCTGGCCATGTATTTAGCCCCCATCTTAATCCTCTCTTTCTATTTGTATTCTTTTACTAAAAACAAAAAATTTAAAATATTACTGGTTACTGGTTATTGTTTGCTGGTTACTGTTATTTATTTAACTTATTCTTATGGCGCCTGGTTGGGAGTTCTAGCCGCTTTTCTTTTTATTTTAATTAAACGAAAAAGGATAAAAATAACTATTATTTTTATCCTTTTAATCATTGTTGTTTTAATGTTTCAAGTTTCAAGTTTCAAGTTTCAGGGCATGCTTGATTTATCTTATCCTTCTCTAAAGTCCCGCCTGGTTATCTGGCAAGTAGCTGGAGAAATAATTAAGGATAATTTTTTAATTGGCATTGGCCCAGGCATGTTTCAGAAGTATTATTCGGATTACCAAGCTCAATTTCCGTCTTACCCCGAATGGGCTGTCCCCCATCCTCATAATCTTTTTTTGGCTTTTTGGCTCCAGACCGGCCTCTTGGGTTTAATCGGTTTTATCTGGTTATTGTTTTTGTTCTTTAAAAAAACAGACCCCAAAGGATTTTTAGGTTCTGTTTTAATGGCGGCTATGATTTATCTTTTAGCGCACGGCTTGATTGATACAACCTATTGGAAAAACGATTTGTCAATTATTTTCTGGCTTATCACAGC
>JBDRKH010000049.1:0-3728 GCA_043814195.1 Patescibacteria group bacterium | reverse complement strand
TAGAGTCAAATTTGATTTAGAAACCGGTCAAATGAAAGTTTTCCAGGTCAAGTTAGTGGTGGATGAATCCATGCTCAAAACAGAAATCGACGGAGAAGAGCCTGAAATAGAAGAGATTGGAGATGAACCTGTCCGCAATGTTTCGCATAGCGATGCAGGCGGGGAAGAAACAGAAAAAAAGATTCGCTTTAATCCGGAAAAGCACATTATGATTGAGGAAGCGAAAGACAAGAAACTAAAGCCGGGCGACGAGGTGGAATTTCCTTTAGAAGTAGACCGGGAATTTGGCCGAATTGCCGCTCAAACCGCCAAACAAGTGATTATCCAGCGAATTAGAGAAGCAGAAAGAGAATCAATTTTTGATGAATACAAAGAAAAACAAGGGCAAATAGTCAGCGGGATTATTCAGAGAATTGAAGGTAATAATGTTTTTCTGGATATTGGCAAGGCAACCGGAGTTCTTTTTCCTGAAGAACAAATTCCCAATGAGTATTACCGAATTGGCCAGCGCCTTCGCGCCTATATTGCCGAAGTTCAAAAAGATTCGCGCGGACCAGCTATTACCCTTTCCCGAGCTCATCCTAAAATGGTCAGCCAGCTTTTTACCTTAGAAGTGCCGGAAATTGCCGGGGGAACCGTAGAAATCAAGGCAATTGCCCGAGAGCCTGGTTCTCGTTCTAAAATTGCGGTCAGTTCAACCGAAGAACGAGTTGACCCAATTGGCTCAATGATTGGACAAAAAGGCACCCGAGTCCAAGCCGTCATTAATGAATTAGCTGGAGAAAAAATTGATATTATTAAATGGTCCGAAGACGCTGGTCAATTTATTAGCGCGGCTCTTTCCCCAGCTAAAGTTCTAGAAGTTAAAATAGACAAAAATAGAAATCAAGCAGAAGTAGTTGTCCCTGAAGACCAGCTTTCTTTAGCTATTGGCATTAAAGGCCAGAATGTCCGTTTAGCCGCTAAATTAACCAATTGGAAAATTGACATTGTCGCTCAAAAAACCGAAGGAAAGAAAGAAAAAACCAAGACTAAAGATAAAAAAGAAAAGAAAAAGACCGATAAGAAAACTAAAGAAAAAAAGACTAAAAAAACTAAAGCTAAAATTAAGAAAAAGAAAAAGGACTGATTGACAAGTCCTTTTTTCTTTGCTACAATAAAAAAGCGAAATTAATTAGAAATCATATAAATTGGCGTTAAATATTTCTGAGTCAATGGAATTAATCAAAAATCAAATTGAATATCACCCTCAACCGATTTCTTATTTGAATCGGGCATTTGATTATTTAACTCAGACAGTACTAATACAATTTGATGTGAAAAGAACTTATGAACAATTTATTTATTTTTATTGGAACGGTTATCGGAACTTTAGTAACTGGCTCAATCCTGGGCTATTATACTCGGCAAACCATTGCCAGAAAACAGGCCGGGACAATTGAAGCTAAATTAAACAAGCTGGTCAGCGAGGCTAAAGAGGAAGCCAAAAAAACGATCCTTAAAGCCAAAGAAAAGGCCAGTCAGGTTTTAGAGGAACTTAAAAACGAAGAGCGGGACCGACAAAAAAGGTTAAATCAAAGAGAAGAAATAACCTTTAGAAAAGAACAAAACTTAGAACAAAAGACTAAAGATTTAGAAGAAAACTACTCTAGCCTCAAAACCAAGGTTCAAAAAGTACAACAACTTAAAGAAGAATTAACCAAACTTCAACAGGAAGAAATTAAAAAACTGGAAAGGGTGGCGAATCTTACTCAAGAGCAGGCGCGGGCCGAGCTTTTGAGCGTTGCGGAAAAAGAGCATCAGCAGATTCTTTTAGAAAGAATAAAAAGATTGGAACAAGAAGGTCAAGAAGAATTAAACAAAAAAGCTCAAAAGATTATTGCCTTGGCCATGCAGCGCTATGCTGCTTCCCAGGTCAGCGAAATCACCTCTACGGCCGTCAGTCTGCCCAATGACGACCTTAAGGGTCGGATTATCGGCAAAGAAGGCCGCAATATCAAAACTCTGGAAAAATTAACCGGAGTAGAAGTTTTAGTTGATGATACGCCCGGAGCAATTATTGTTTCTGGATTTGATCCGATTCGGCGCCAAATAGCTAAAATCGCCTTGGAAAAATTAATGCTTGACGGCCGGATTCAGCCAGCCCGGATTGAGGAAATGGTAGAAAAAGCCAATCAGGAAATTAATGAAAAAATCCAAGAAGCAGGCGAAGCGGCTACTTACGACGTAGGGATAGCCGGACTTAATCCCCAGTTAATTAAACTGCTTGGTCGGCTTCGTTTCCGGACCAGCTATGGCCAAAATGTTCTGCTTCATTCAGTTGAAGTAGCGCATTTATCGGGAGCGATTGCTTCGGAACTAGGAGCTGATGTGGACATCGCTAAAAAAGCCGGTTTGCTTCACGATATTGGCAAGGCGGTAGACCATGAAATCCAAGGCTCGCACGTAGAAATTGGCCGGAGAATCCTCAATAAATTTGAAATCAATGAAAAAATTATTGAAGCGATGCAATCGCATCACGAAGAATACCCTTTTGAAACTCTAGAATCAAGAATTATTCAGGTGGCTGATGCCATTTCCGGAGCCCGACCAGGCGCCCGGAAAGACACTTTGGAAGCTTATCTTAAACGCTTGGAAGAATTGGAAAATGTGGCTAATAATTTCAGCGGCGTAGAAAAAGCTTATGCGATTCAGGCCGGCCGAGAAATCAGAGTTTTTGTTCAGCCGGAAAAAGTCGATGATTTAGGCGCCTATAAACTAGCCAAGGATATTGCCAATCAAATTCACCAAGAATTAAACTATCCAGGCGAAATCAAAGTTAATGTAATCAGAGAAACCCGAGCGATTGAATACGCTCGATAAACTAAAAAGGGAGTTTTAACTCCCTTTTTAGTTTCTGATAGAATAATATATTATGAAAATCATATTTTTTGGAGACGTTGTCGGTCAGCCCGGCCGCCAAGCGCTTAAAAAAATCATCCCTCAATGGCGGAAAAAATATCAGCCGGATTTAACTTTGGCTAATGGCGATAACTTAGCCCATGGCAAGGGCGTTACTGAAAATAGCCTTAAAGAACTTCTGGACATGAGTATTGACTTGATTACTTCGGGCGACCATATTTGGAGCAAGAAAGAACAGGCTTTTGCTCTTTTAGAAAAAAAAGAAATTCCTTTAATCAGACCGGCCAATATGTCAACTAATCTGCCTGGTCAAGGTTATCGAATTATTAAATTAAGAACTAAAAAAATCCTGGTGATTAATTTAATTGGCCAGACTTTTATGAAAGAGACGTATGACAATCCCTTTAAAAAAGCTGACCAAATCCTAGATGAACAAGAAGACAAAGCTGATATAATCATTGTTGATTGGCATGCTGAAGCCACTTCAGAAAAAATCTGCCTAGGCTGGTATTTAGATGGTCGGGTTACGGCGGTTCTGGGCACTCATACTCACATTCCGACAGCTGATGAGCAAATTTTACCTCAAGGCACCGCCTATATTTCCGACATCGGCATGGTCGGACCAAAAAATTCCAGTCTAGGAGCTGACAAAGAATTGTCTATCAAACATTTTCTTAAGGAAACTCCTTTTAAGTATAAAATTGCTTCTGGTTCAGTTGAAGTTAACGCGGTTTTAATAGAAACAGATAAAAATAATCGGGGTAAAAAAATAACCAGATTGCGAAAAATTATTGAATTATAGGAAAATACTTGTTAAAATCAAGCAA
>JBDRKH010000048.1:0-3522 GCA_043814195.1 Patescibacteria group bacterium | reverse complement strand
TTGTTCTGGGATATTTGGTTGTGTTTGTTGATTTTGTTCCATCTTGTTTTTAATCCAGAGGCTCGTCCTAAAAATGACGCCCTTGCTCCGCAAGAGGGACATCATTTTCTATGACAAGCCTCTTAGACTTTCTTTTTAAGCTCCTCCTGAACAATTTTATTGACTAGGCCGCCGTCGGCTTTACCCTTAAGCTGGGGCATAATCGCGCCCATGATTCTACCTGTATCTTGGGGGGCGCTGGCGCCTAATTCTTTAATTTTTTCTTTAATTATTTTCCTAATCTCTTCTTCATTCATTTGTTCGGGCAAATAGTTCGCTAAAATCTCCAATTCTTTTTTCTCTTGGTCAACTAAATCCTGGCGGTTGCCTTTTCCGTATTGTTCAATTGAATCCTTGCGTTTTTTTACTTCGCCAGAAATCACCCCTAAAATTTCTTCTTCGGTCAATTTGCTCATTTCTTCCAGTTTGCTTTCATCTTCTTCGTTTTTACTCAATTTGGCTCGCTTCTCCTTCTCCTTATTTAAAACAGCCGCCATTAACATACGCAAAACAGAAAGCTTTTCTGCTTCTTTTCCCCGCAGGGCTTCTTTTATTTCTGATTGAATTTTTTCCTTAAGAGACATTTAATTTCGCTTTCCCCATCTTGGTTCTTCTTCTAATAGACCTAACTTTCTTAATTTTTCTTTTTCTTGATTAATCCCTACTCTTCTCACTGCGCTAATTCTTCGTTCTCGTTTGCTCTTTTCTTTTTCTCGGAATCTGGCCCGGTGCGCTCGAATCAAAACGCCGCTTTGCTGAATTCTTCGAGTAAAGCGTCTTAATAAACTGCGAGTTGTTTCTCCTGTTTTTTTCTTAACTTCAATGGCCACATAATCACCTCCTTTTAAATTTCCTTTTCTTTATTAATCAATTTAACTAATTTTTCGACTAATTTTTTAGGGTCAGAGTCATAAATAATTTTTCCCGGTCCTCGATGGGAATTTTCCACGATTTCTTTAACCATATCAGCTGTCCCGCCGCTGCCAGTCAAAACACCGATTGGTTTATTATCCTCAAAAGCAATGGTAAATTCATTAAGCGTGCCCATCCGACCGCAAACTACGATTATGGCGTCTGAAGAACGGGTTAAAAGCAAATTACGACCTGCGTAATTAAAGCCGGTATAAATAATTAAATCATGAAAATCTGTTGGCAGATGATATTTTTTAAGATGGGCTTTTTCTGAAGCGGCCGGCGAAAGACCAATGACAATTCCGTTTTCTTCTTTAGCGCCAATGGCCGCCCAATAAGGAGTGCCGGTGGTGGCTCCAGTCACTAGAACGCCATTTTGTTTAATAATCTGGCGACCTAATTCTTTGGCTAATTCCAAAGCATTCCCTGAACAATGGCCTGTTTCAGCTGCTCCGGAAACACAAATCTTGTATTTAAGATAAGATTTATTTTCCATTTGGCTCCAGTTTACTATTTTTTATGTTTTTTGTCAAAGCGAGACACTCTCATTCAGTTGAGGGACTTGAGCTGACAAGCCCAAATGATCCCTAATTTGTTGCGCTAGAGCCTGGGCCGCCTTTTCTTCTCCCTGACAAACAAATACTTGTTGAGGCCGCCTTTGAGATTTAGGACCAATCATATTAGTCAGCCAGCTGATTAATCCTTTTTGGTCAGCATGACCAGAATAACCATTGAAATGCTCGATTTTTGCTTTGACTGAAACAACTTGGTTTAATAATTTAACCTCCTGAGCCCCTTCTAAAATTTTCCGGCCGAGGCTTCCGCTAACTTGGTAAGTAACAATCAAAAGAGTGCTTTGGGGGTCTGGTAAATAGCGGACTTCGTGATGTAAAATCCGACCACCTTGAGACATGCCTGAACCAGCAATAATAATCTTGGGCGGCTCTACTTGATTAATCGCTTTTGACTGTTCAACTGTTTCAGTCAATTTTAAACCAGGGAACTTAAAAATATCATCGCCTGATTTTATTAAAAGTTTAGCTTCTTTATCATAATATTGAGGATATTGAGCATAAACTCTAGTTAATTTAATAGCTAAAGGGCTATCAACAAAAATTGGTATTTGGGGAATTCGATGATTTTCAATTAATTCATTAAAATGATAAAGCAATTGCTGGGTTCTCTCTAAAGCAAAACTAGGAATCATCAGAACTCCGCCTCGAGCTATTGTTTCTTCGGTAATATCCTCAATTTTGTCTTTAGTCGCCTGAATTGGTTCATGAGTTCGGTCGCCATAAGCTGATTCAATTATTACATAATCAGCTTCTCTAATCTGGGCCGGCTTTCTTAAAATCGGCACTTGGCCGGAGCCCAAATCGCCAGAGAAAACTATTTTTTTGCCCTCGGCTTCTATTTCAATACTAGCTGAACCCAAAACATGACCAGCTTCCCGGAAACAAATTGATATTTCTTTAGTTAAATTAACTGACTGGTCATATTCAACCGGTTCAAACATTTCCATTATTTTCTCAATCTGCTGGCCATTCATTAAAGGAATAATTCCCGCTTTGGCTGCTTTTTCAGAAAGAATCTTCTGGCTGTCTTCCAGCATTAAACGGGCGAAATCAATCGTCGGGGCTGTAGTATAAATCTTTCCTTTAAATCCATCGACTACTAATTTAGGCAAACGGCCAATATGGTCTAAATGAGCATGGGTAATTAAAACAAAATCAATCTGACTGGGCTGATAAGGAAAGGGTTCTTGATTTTTCTTTTCAATTGACCGGGAACCCTGAAAGAGCCCGCAGTCAATCAAAACCTTGACTTGGTTGATTTCCAATAAATAATTGACGCCGGCAACAAGACCGGCCCCTCCGTAAAAATACAGCTTCATACAATTCTAAACATACTTATCAGCTACATTGGAAGCAGCGTATGATTCTGGCTTAATTTTAGCGTGGAAACCATTGCCCCGAACCATACCGACCACTTCTTTAATCATTTCCCGGGTTGGTCCATTCTGACCCACATCAATATGAATTTGAAAATCATGTTTAAATAAAACTGTCTTGCCCAAAATACCCTCTAATTTGCCTAAAATATCCTGGGCGGTCTGGAGGGAAAGCGTCACTTCCTGATATATCCTATCCCGAAACGTATGGTAAATCTTGTCTCCATTGGTCTTTTTCCAAAAATAGCGGCCGCCCCGGCCAACTCGGTAAACAATTATGGCCGTAACAAAATCAGCTTTTTGACCATTATTAGCCCCATTAGAATCAGTCCCGACAATCAGCCGGTACTTGCAGTTTGTTTCCTGATTAATAAAGGAAAAGATTTCTTTAGCCACTCCATTTAGCCCCATTCGGCCTTTAGTTGGATTACGAAAAATATCTTTG
Source organism: Patescibacteria group bacterium (assembly GCA_043814195.1). Classification (GTDB taxonomy): domain Bacteria; phylum Patescibacteriota; class Minisyncoccia; order Portnoybacterales; family UBA2143; genus JBDRKH01. The sequence continues at coordinate 175 of JBDRKH010000048.1, read as the reverse complement.
CTTTTCATATCTCTAATATACTGCTTTATTTCTTTTTTGGCAAGGAAGCAAATGGCGAATTCAACCTCTAAGCACAACACTAAAGGCTTTTAAAAGAGTTTTCCAGCCGAATTTTATCAAAGTGTTGCACTTACTTATTGAACTAAAGATTATCCGATCGTCTCTTTTAATTCTG
>JBDRKH010000047.1:0-11309 GCA_043814195.1 Patescibacteria group bacterium | reverse complement strand
TAAATTTTTTTATCTTTAAGTAGTAATAGATAAACGTAATACATTATTAATAAAGGGATTCGCCCGCTAATTCAGCGGGCGCTCGCCGTGCTGGCGAGCGAACCCACAAGTCCAATAGGACGCCGCTATCCAGCGGAAGGGGAGGGATTCGAACCCTCGATACCCGTAAAGGTATAACATCTTAGCAGGATGCTGCTTTCAGCCGCTCAGCCACCCTTCCTTATTAAAACTCATTTTATATTGTACTTTTCAAGAAAAGATTTTATTTGTTTTCTTATTTCTTTTCTGCCATCACCTGTTTTTAGATATGATTCTCTGTCAACTGTATCCTTCTTCGAAAGATATGCTTCATAATAAATTAATTTTGCCGGCAAGTGATTTTTGGTTGATTCCACTTTCCTTTGGTTATGTTCGTAAAAACGCCTTTTTAAGTCATTGCACCTCCCAGTGTAAATTTTTTTATCTTTAAGTAGTAATAGATAAACGTAATACATTATTAATAAAGGGATTCGCCCGCTAATTCAGCGGGCGCTCGCCGTGCTGGCGAGCGAACCCTCGGTACTCGAAAGTACAACACCTTAGCAGGGTGCCCCGTTCAGCCAACTCCGGCACCTCTCCTTTGTTTTTAATCTACCATTTTATTGTTAAGGAGTCAATTTTATCCTTGGGCAATGACTAGGCCCCAGATTTGTTTGGGGTTGAGGGGGAGGAGGGTTTGGGCAGCTTGTTCTAATGTGGCGCCGGTGGTAGAGATGTCGTCGATGAGAATGAGGGTTTTGTTTTGGAGGTCTGGCTGGTGAAAACCAACTTTTCCAGTGGAGAATTAGACTGTCCACAGTTGCTAATTAATATATATATGATAGAATTTAAATAGATATATGGATCAACAAGATCAAACTATTCAACCAAATATTCCACAAGAACCACAACCAGTTATTCAACCAGAAATACCTCAAAAATCAGGTATGCCGGCTTGGGTTACTATTTTAATCACAGTCTTAGCCATAGCTGTTATTGGAGGAGGCGGCTATGCTGTTTATTATTACTATCTTGCCCCCGAACCAATTCAACCTTCAGATCAAGGAACTAACAACAATGGAGTATTGCCTACTGGGGAAAATATTAATGGAACCGCCGATTGGCAGATGTATAGGAATGAGGAGTATGGGTTTGAGATAGAGGTTCCAATTAATTGGTCAGCGTATTCAGAATATGATGGTAGTAAGATAGTAGATTCTCCAGCAAGCTTTCCAAATAGTCCAATGGTTACGGTTGGGATATTGCCAGATTTGAGTTTTCAGATCGAGTTTATACCTAATATGACAATTAGTGATTATAGGGATCGTATTTTAAGCGGTATGCAAGAATTAGCTAAGATGCAGGTTAGTAGTGGGCAGATAGGTATAAAATTAATAAAAGATGAAAATATCTTCTTTTTAGTAGAAAATAATAGTGATCTTCTTAAGATTGTTTCTTTTAATAGAGAATACGAATTTAACAATAAAATTTTTAGTTCAATTAAATTTATTGAACCCGAAATAGATGTCTCTGACTGGAAAGTCTTTTCGAACAAAGATTATGGATATGAAATAAAAATACCCAATAGCTGGGGGATAATCTCTCCATTCAATGGTAAATTTACTTTTGACATAGATCCTAACAAATCTTATGGGAGTGTTATTCTACTAGGAACAGAGGACGCAATCTACGTCCAGATTTATACACAAATTGATACTCCTGGCTCCGCAAGTGACAAACCGTGCTCGAAAATTGACGATAGAATAATCTATTGTTCAACCTCGGTTCGTATTGAATCTGATATCTCTAATAAAGTCCTTTCTACTTTTAAATTCATTGAATAATCTTAATATTATTTTTAAAGAATTAAAGGCTGTCCGGATAGTGGACAGTTTTTTTATTATCCTTGGGCAATGACTAGGCCCCAAATTTGTTTGGGGTTAAGCGGTTTCAGGGTTTGAGCCGCTTCTTCCAGGGTGGCGCCGGTGGTAGAGATGTCGTCGATGAGAATGAGGGTTTTGTTGGAGAAGTCGAGGTTTGATTCAAGGTTCGACCTATTTGAATTCAAGGCGAAGGCCTGGCGGATGTTTTGCTGGCGGGCGAGGGAGTTTTGAAGCTTGACTTGGGGCAGGGTATGTTTGGTTCGGATTAAAAGATTATCAATCATCGGCAGGTTCAATGCTTGGCTGATTTTTTCTGCCAAGAGGAGAGATTGATTAAATCCGCGCCAGCGCAGGCGTTTGGGGTGGAGAGGAATAGGGATGAGGATGGTTTTTCCACGGGATTGCTTCGCTTCGCTCGCAATGACATCAAGTTTTTTAATCATTAATTTAGCCAGAGGTTCGGCTAAATCTTTGATAAAATTGTATTTATATTGATGAATTGCTTCTTTAATTAGGGGATGCTCGTAGTAGCTGGCAATGATTAGATTATTAAGATTGCTTTGGGAATTTGACTTCAAGCCGGGTTTTTGATTAAGCGGCATTTGTTTGAAACAGCTAAAACAAATAAATTGACCGGGTTGACCGCAGCCTAGACAATTAATCGGGAAAATCAAATCTAAAATAGTTTTCCACATAGATGATTTCATTGTTTCTTGATTTATGTTATACTTTTTTATAGGTAAAGAAAAGACGGTTTTTCTTAAAGCAATGTTTTTTTTTAAAAAAAAACCAAAAAGTTATTTAGGAATTGATATTGGCGCTTCAGCCGTGAAGATAGTTGAATTAGGCAAAGAAGAAGGCAGGTATAAGCTGGAAAATTATGCGATTTTTTCTTTAGCTGATTATTTATCTCAAGAAAACAGACAGATTTCATCAGAAGCTCAAAAGCTTTCTAATCAGGAAATGGTTGAATTAGTTAAAGAAACAATTAAGGAGGCGGGTTTTGATTCCCGGTCCGCTTATCTGGCTATTCCGGTTTATTCCAGTTTTTTTACCTCAATTGATTTTCCCAATATGTCCAAGAAAGAAATTGCCGCAGCCATTCCTTTTGAAGCTAGAAAATATGTGCCAGTGCCTATTTCTGAAGTGATTCTAGATTGGAGCTTAATTAATCCAAATAACCAGAAAGATTATCAGCAGGTTTTGTTAATCGCTGTCCTAAAAAAAGTGTTTGATGATTATAATCAGATAACCCGTTCAGCTGGTTTGGATTTAAAAGGAATAGAGGGTGAAACTTTCAGTTTAAGCCGAGCTTTAGTTGGCAATGATAAAAGCGTGATTATTCTGCTTGATGCTGGGGCTCGTTCTATTAATATCAGCATTGTTGACCAGGGATACATTCGTTTGGCTCACAATTTAGAAATGGGCGGGCAGAAAATCAGCCAGACTATTGCCCAGCAAATGGGCATTAGCTTAGGAAAAGCTGAACAAATAAAGAAAAAATTGTCAGTCAGCCGGGAAGCAACCCAAGAATTAGTCCAGGCTAAAGAAATTCTCCAGGCAAGTTTAGGGGCAATTATCATTGAAATCAAAAAAATAATTGATTCTTATCAGAATAAATATCATCAGAAAATTGAAAAGTGCGTTTTGGCCGGCGGCGGAGCTAATTTAATAGGTTTTAATGATTCTTTGGTTAATAGATTAGGTCTTGATGTTTCTTTGGCTAATCCTTTTGCCCGGGTTATTTATCCAGAGAAGCTTAAGCCAATTTTAAAAGATTTAGGTCCTAGTTTAGCGGTGGCGACTGGTTTGGCCATGAGAGAGGATTAAGATTAATTTAAACTTATGGATATAAAATTAATGCCGGAAAAATATAAGGAAAGCAGACCAGCTGGCGGAATCGGGCAGTCAATTCTTGGTATTTTGCAAGGCCGGACAAATCTTTGGTTCAGGCTTACTTTATCTTTATTAATTATTATTGTTTTAATTTGTCTTGGATTATGGGGATATCAGCTTAATTTAAAGAAGAATAAAGACGCTCTGACCCAGAAATTAGAAGAATCGCAAGCCCAGAGAAATCCGGATTTGGAGGCTATTTTTATTAATCTAAAAAGAGGAATTGACGATTTTGAGATTATTTCCAAAAACCAAATTTCTCCTTTGAGTCTTTTTAAAATGTTAGAAGAATTAACCTTGCCTCAGGTTCAATTTAATGACTTGGAGGTTGATTTTACAAATAGCCGGCTGGGTTTAGACGTAGAGGCAGTTGATTACGAAACTTTGGCTGAACAAATAGTTGTTTTTAAACAAGATCACCGGGTTAAAAGCATAGATTTTTCAAATGCTAATTTGGAAGACAGCGGTCGAGTAGGTTCTTATTTAGAAATTGAATTTGACCCCTCTTTCCCGGCTTCAAAATAAATTATGGAAAGAAAAAATCTCATTAGCTTAATTAGTCTGGCAGCGAGCTTGCTTTTAATTTTCTTTTTGCTTAGTCCTCTTTGGAATTCAACAAAAATTCTAAGAGCTGAAATTAGCCATGAGCAAAAAGAATTGGACAGCTTAGAAAAACTATTAATCAAAACCGAAGAATTAGAGCAAACTTACCAAGGGCTTAAAGAACAAGCTGATAAGGTGCTTTTGGCTTTGCCAGAGCAAGAAGATTTATCTTTCTTATTGGTTCAATTTGAGAATTTAAGCTCAGTTAATGGATTATTGCTGGAATCAATAAATTTCGGCTCTTTGAATAAAGCGAAAGAAGAGGTTGGTTTTGGTTTTCCTAGTTTGAATTTGGAAATAAATTTAATCGGCTCCTACGAAACTTTTAAAAATTTTATTTCCGCTTTAGACAAAAGCGTTCGTTTGATGGAGATTGAAAAGATTAATTTAATCGCTCATCAATCTGTTCAAGAGGGAACTAGTTTAGATGTTTTTGAATTTATTATGGGAATAAAGGTCTATTTATTAGATTAGAATTAATATTTCTATGCTTGATAATTTACTTTCTAAAAATTCTAAAAATTCAGAGCCAGATTTAACAGAGAAATTGTCTTTCCCTCAAGAGAAGAAACAAAAAACTTTAGCCTATATTTTAATATTAGCGACTTTAGCTGCTTTGGTCGTCTTGTATTTCGGTTTTTGGCGTTCTTCTCCCTCGGCAATTAGTCCTGATTCCCAGTCAGTTGAGAAAACTATCAAGGAAATTGATTTTAATAGTTTTTTGCTTAAGGATTCAAATTTCCAAGCTTTGAAGATTTATGGAAAGTGGCCTTTAGAAACAGAAACCAAAGGAAGGGCTAATCCTTTTTTGCCTTTCTAAATTATGGCAGATAAAAAAAAAGACAATCAAAAAGAGACAGAAGCAATCAAAGCAAAGGCCGAAAAACTAAAAGTTCCCTTTATTGATTTAACTGGCAAGGAGATTCCGGTTGAAGTTTTGAAGGAAATTCCTGAAGAAGCAGCTGGATTTTACAAATTTATCCCGATTAGCCGACAGGGAAATATTTTAGAGGTTGGCATGATTGACCCGGATGATTTAAAAGCCAGAGAGGCATTAAGATTTATCACCCGCCGGACTGGTTTGGAAACAAAGATTTTTATTGTTACCCTGACTGATTTAAATAATGTTTTTAAGCAATATCGGACACTTCGGGGTGAAGTGCAAAAAGCTTTAACAGAATTAAAAGAAGAATTGGAAGCTGAAGAAAAGGTCAGGCCGATTAGAGGAGGCCTAGAAGAGATTGCTGAAAAGATTGTAGCTGAAGCGCCCATTACCAAAATAGTGGCGGTTATTTTAAGGCATGCGGTTGAAGGTCAGGCTTCGGATGTTCATATTGAACCAACCGAAGAAAAGGTTAAAGTTCGTTTCCGGGTTGACGGGATTCTTTATACCAGTCTTGTTTTGCCTAGGGATATTCATTCAGCGATTATCTCCAGGATTAAAATTCTTTCTGAATTGAAGATTGATGAAACAAGAGTGCCTCAAGATGGAAGGTTTCATACCATAGTGGGTGGCAGAAAAATTGATTTTCGGGTTTCTACTTTCCCCACGGTAGGCGGAGAAAAAGCCGTATTGAGAGTTTTAGACCCGTCAGCCGGTTTGTCCAATTTTGCTGATTTGGGTCTGCGGGGCTATAATTTGGAAATTCTGGAGGCGGCTATTAAACAGCCTTTTGGCATGATTTTGCTGACTGGTCCGACTGGCTCCGGGAAAACAACTACTCTTTACGCTATTTTAAGTAAATTAAACCAGGAAGCAGTTAATATTGTCAGCTTAGAAGACCCGGTTGAATACTATATTGAAGGGGTTAATCAGTCTCAAATTAGACCTGAAATAGATTATACTTTTGCTTCTGGATTGCGCCATACTTTGAGACAAGACCCAGATATAATTATGGTTGGCGAGATTAGAGACCAGGAAACAGCTGGTTTGGCTATTCACGCGGCTTTGACTGGTCATATTCTTCTTTCAACTTTGCATACTAATAATGCTTTGGGCGTGATTCCTCGTTTGGTGGATATGGGAATTGGTTCTTTTCTCTTGCCCCCGGCTTTAAATCTGGCGATTGCCCAACGCTTAATCAGGCGGCTTTGTCCAGAATGCAAACAAGAAATAGCCGCTTCTCCTCAAATTATTCAGATAATTGAACAGGAATTAGTTAAATTAAGTCAAGAGCAAAAAAAAGATTTCTCTTGGAAAAAACCATTTAAAATTTATCGGCCGGTTGGCTGTAAGTTTTGCGGCAATAAAGGAACTAAGGGTCGAATTGCTCTCTTTGAAATGTTAATGATGACTCCCCAGTTAGAAGAAATAATTAATAAAGATTTGACTGAAGCCAATATCAAAAAAGAAGCGGAAAGACAGGGGATGATTACCATGAAGCAAGACGGGATTATTAAAGCGCTTCAGGGCATTATTTCCTTTGAGGAAATGTTAAGGGTGGTTGAGGAGTAGTTTGGCTTATTGAATTATGTTAGCTAGATTAAATCTAAAATATCAAGATAAAAAAAGCGCTGGCTTCACTTTATTAGAGCTTTTAGTAGTAGTGGCAGTTATCGGACTTTTGTCTACCATCGTTTTGTTCGCTGTGGAAAATATCAGAGCCAAAAGCCGGGATTCCCGGAGAGTGGCTGATATCAAGACATTGCAGGAAGCTTTTTCTTTGTATTACAATAATAATTATCTTTATCCTGATTCAGGCGGAGATAATATTGAGATTACCAAGAGCGATAGCATCTCTGCCGCCCTGATTAATGATGGAGTGATTATGGCAATGCCGATTGACCCGCTTAATAGAGAACGAGACGGGGTAACTTATAAATATTATTACCAATCGCTTGACAGCCGGAAGGATTATCAAATAACCTATTATTTAGAAACTAATTCAATCCAAGGTAAGTCAAAAGGGGAGAATATTGCTGGACCGTAATCAGCTGCGAAAAATGAAATATCGGCCAATTTGAATATTAGCCATAGATTCGTAAATCGCAGATTCATTATGAAAAAGATAATCATTATTGAAGACGATCCTTTTCTTAGCGAGATGTATGCGGCTAAATTTACTCAGAGCGGTTTTGAGGTTGAAGTGGCCATAGATGGCAAAGAAGGCCTGATCAAAATCAAAGATAGCCAGCCTGATTTGATTCTTTTAGATATTGTTTTGCCTAAGATGGATGGTTTTGAGGTGCTGAAAAAGCTCAAAGAAGATGAAAAATTAAAGAATATCCCGGTTGTTCTTTTGACTAATTTGGGCCAGAAGAATGAAGTGGAAAAAGGATTGGCCTTAGGGGCTGACGAATACATTATTAAAGCCCATTTTACGCCAACGGCGGTTGTGACAAGGGTAAAAGAAATTTTGAAGATGAAATAGCATTTAAAAACAGTATTTTTTGATTATTTATGGTTGATTACCAAAAAAAACTTGAAGAAATTTTAGATATTGGCATTAAACAGGAAGCAACAGATATTCATTTTTCCGCTGGCCGACCGCCTATTTTTCGGATTAACGGTTGTTTAAAGTCAGCTGAAAAAATGGAACCCTTAACCTCTGAAGACACTCAGAGTTTGGCTTTTGCGCTTCTTACTGAAGAGCGCCGAGAACAATTCTTCAGCCAGAGGGATATTGACTTGTCTCTTGCTTTTAAAAACAAAGCCCGTTTTAGAATTAATATTTATTATCAATTGGGCAAAATCAGCGTGGCCCTGCGTTTAATCCCCAATAAGATTAGAACCATTGAAGAATTAAACCTGCCTGATGTTTGCCACCAGTTTACTAAAGCGCCTCAAGGGTTCTTTTTAGTAGTTGGTCCTTCAGGTCAGGGAAAGTCAGCCGCCCTAGCGGCTCTGATTGATGAGATTAATCATAGTCGCGAGGACCATATTATTACCATTGAAGATCCGGTTGAGCATCTGTTTATTCCGGATAAATGCGTAATTGACCAACGGGAAGTTGGCGAAGATGTTCAGAATTTCCACCGCGGCTTAAGAGAAGTGTTTCGTCAAGACCCGGATGTGATTATGATTGGAGAAATGCGCGATCCAGAAACCATCAGCAGCGCGGTAACCGCCGCAGAAACCGGTCATTTGGTTTTGACTACTTTACATACTAATACGGCGGCCCAGACTATTGACCGAATTATTGATAGTTTTCCGCCTCATCAACAGAATCAAATTAGGATGCAGTTAGCGTCAACTATTTTAGGTATTCTTTCTCGTCGGCTAATTCCTTGTCTAAAAGGAAGTGTGATTAATGCCGTGGAATTAATGATTGCTAATTCAGCTATTCGCAATTTAATCCGCGAAGGCAAGATTCATCAAATAGATATGGTTATTGAAACAAGCTCAGAAGAAGGAATGATTTCTTTAAACCGCTCTTTAGCTGATTTGGTTAATCGGGGAATGATTTCCCAAGAAAACGCCGAGCTTCATTCAACTAATCTGACAGAATTAAGAATGTTGTTAAAAAAATGAAATTTAAATATCTTGTTCGGAATCAACAAGGAGAAATTCAGGCTGGAACCATAGGGGCTTCTAATTATCCAGCTGCTTTAAAAGCTCTGCAAGACCGCAATTTGATTGTTATGAAATTAAAAAGCGGAGAAAGAAATCCACTTTTTGCCAAAAGAATCAAGCTTTTTGAAAGAGTCAAAAGAAAAGAAATCTTCATCTTTTTCCGCCAGCTGTCTATCCTGATTGATGCGGATGTTCATTTGGTCCAATCTTTAAAAACTTTAGCTCAACAAAGCGAAGCGCCTATTTTAAAAGAAATTATTTTTGATATTGCCAATGAAGTAGACGGAGGAGTTGCTTTTTCCAAAGCCTTGAGCAAATATCCTAAAATATTTTCCACTTTTACGGTTAATTTGATTAAAACAGGCGAAGTAAGCGGTCAATTGCAGGAGACTTTAAACTATTTGGCTGACCATCTGGAAAGAGAATATTATCTTATTTCCAAAGTCCGAGGGGCAATGGTTTACCCAGCGTTTATTTTAGGCACTTTCATAATAGTCGGTGTTTTAGTTTTAGTCATGGTTATTCCCCCATTAACCTCAATTTTAATTGAAGCAGAGCAGGAATTGCCTCTTTCCACTAAAATAGTTATTTTTACCAGTCAGTTTACCATAAAGTGGGGTTGGTTGGCCCTGATATTTTTAATTATCTTTGGAATATTTTTCTGGCGCTATCAGAGAACAGAATCAGGCAAAGCTTTTTTGGATAAATTTAAATTAAACATACCGATTATCGGGAAAATTCTTAGAAAAACCTATTTAGCCCGATTGGCTGATAGTTTAAGCGCTTTAGTCAAGGGGGGGGTTTCGATAATTCAGGGTTTGAGTATTACGGGCGAAGTAATTGATAACTATGTTTTTAAGAAAATTATTTTTCAGGCGCGCGATGAAGTTAAAATCGGTCGGAATATCAGTACAGCTTTTGAAATCCATAAAGAAATTCCGCCTCTGTTTAGTCAAATGATTAAAACCGGAGAAAGAACCGGTAAACTGGAGACTATTTTAGAAAAGCTAAGTTTGTTCTATAATAAAGAGGTGGAGAACGTAGTTAATAATTTAACCCAGCTGATTGAACCGATTTTAATCATTGGTTTGGCCATCGGAGTGAGTATTCTTGTTTTTGCGGTGTTTATGCCGATTTATAATTTAGCCGGAGCTTTTTAAGAAATTTAGAAATTGAACAAAGGTCGAAAAATTAAATTATTAAAAATTTGGCTACAGCCCGCCTTCAGTCGCCTACGGCGACTTTCGGCGGACGCTAATTTTTGTAGCTAAATTAAAAATTTAGACAAAAATTGCGAAGGGAGGTGAATAAGATGTTAAAATTTTTCAGCAAAAGACGAGGCCAAAAAGGCTTTACTTTGATTGAATTACTGGTTGTTATTGCGATTATTGGTATTCTGGCGACGATTGTTTTGGTTTCTTTGAACTCGGCCAGAGCCAAAGCTCGCGATACGCGTCGAGCGAGCGATTTGCATCAGTTAGCCTTGGCTTTAGAGATGTATTATGACGCAAATACAAGTACCGGTTATCCAGCTCAGACTTGCGGCACTATTCCGGCCGTTTTGGCTACTGGTGGTTATATATCAGCTATTCCAATTGATCCGGGCACCGGGATATATCAATATGGCGGCTCGGTTAGCGATTATGTTCTAAGGGCAGTTATGGAAGAGAGCGTACCTGATAATAGTTATAAGCTAACTGATGCAAGTACATTTGGTTGTACTTGTGCTGGCTTGCTTGGCGTGAAGGAATATTGTATTAGGCCTTAGTTATTATTAAATAGCCTGATAACCAGAGAGCTTAGCAGGAAATTTTTACTGCTAAGCTTAAGGTTGTCAGGCTGTTTGTTTATTGGCTAAGGTATTTAAACGAGATGTCTCTTGTTTTAATTTTTATTTTCGGTTTAATGATCGGCAGTTTTCTCAATGTAGCAATCTGTCGCTTAGAAACCAAAGAAAAAATTTTAATCAGCCGTTCCCATTGTCCCCGGTGCGGGACAATTTTGAAATGGTTTGAATTAATCCCGATTTTGAGTTTTTTAATCCAAAAAGGCAGATGCCGATATTGCGGTAAAAGAATAAGTTTTCAATATCCAATGGTAGAGATATTTACCGGTTTATTGTTTTTTTTAATTTTCAATTTTCAATTTTCAATTTTCAATAAATTTTCAATTTTCAATTTTCAAACCTTGGAATTATTTTACTACTTTATCATCGTTTCTTTTTTAATTGTAATTTTTGTCTATGACCTAAAACATTATTTGATTCCTGATAAGATTGTTTTTCCGGCAATAATAATCGTTTTATTATTTAATCTATTAAATTACCCGTTACCCGTTACTGGTTACTGGTTGCTTGCTGCTTTAGCCGCCAGCGGCTTTTTCCTAATATTGGTTAT
>JBDRKH010000046.1:0-4388 GCA_043814195.1 Patescibacteria group bacterium | reverse complement strand
TGCTTATGATAATATTGATTCAGCTTTGGGTAAGATGAAATCAGCTCTGCGAAGCATTAGGGATGCTTTGTCTTATTTGAGAGCGGCGCTGGACGATTCCAGCGTTAGTTATAAGGTCTCTTCAGCTGATAAAACCAATATTGATACAGAAAGAACGACGATTGATACTCAATTAACCAGTGTTACTACAGCCGAGCAGACGATTAGTTCTGCCAAGGTTGATAATCAGAGTAATATTAATACAGCTCAAACTAATCTGGAATCGGCTCAGGCAGCTTTGACTAAAGCGGAAAATGAATTAATTTTGAAAAAAGCCGGGCCGCGGCAGGCGGATATAGATTTGGCCCAGGCCGAAGTTAATCAGGCCAAAGCTGATGTTCGTCAGATTCAGGAAAAAATCAACAAAACCATTCTGAAAGCGCCAGTGGACGGCATAATTACCGTTATAGAAAAAGAAGTTGGAGAAACCGCCCAAACCAGTTCAGTAATTGTTTCAATGATTGGAGCGGGTAATTTTCAAATTGAAGCTAATATTTCTGAAACAGAAATCGCTAAAGTTAATTTAGGTGATGATATAAAAATGACCTTAGATGCTTTGGGGCCGGATGAAGTTTTCACCGGTCAGGTAATTAAAATTGACCCGGCCGAAACAGTTGTTTCTGGAGTGATTTATTACAAGGTAACCTCGGTTTTTGAGGCGGAAGACCAAAGAATTAAATCAGGCATGACGGTTAATTTGGATATTCAGACCGATAAAAGAGAAAACGTTCTTTATCTGCCTTATTATGCCGTTAAGCAAGCTGACGGACGAAAATATGTCCAGATTTTAGAAAATGGGGAATTAAAAGAAAAAGATATCAAAATCGGTCTGGAGGGAGAAAATGATGTGGAAATTATTGGGGGATTAGTTGAAGGCGAAGAAGTGGTCGTGGAGCAATAAAATTATGTTGATTAAAGTAGAAAATATTACTAAAGATTATATTGACGATGAATTGGTGACCCCGGCTTTGCGCGGGGTTTCTTTTGAAATTGAAAAAGGGGAATTTGTGGCAGTGATGGGTTCATCTGGTTCAGGCAAATCAACTTTAATGCATATTTTAGGGTTTTTAGACAAGCCGACCCAAGGCCAATATTTTTTTGACGGGGAAGATACCAGTCAATTTGATGACCGAAAACTGGCTGAAATCAGAAATCAGAAAGTTGGTTTTGTTTTTCAGGCTTATAATCTTCTGGCTCGAACTTCTGTCTGGGATAATGTGCTTTTACCGACTATTTATACGCCTAGTTTGAATAAAAAAAAGACAGAGGAAAAAGCCCGTCAGCTTCTGGAAAAAGTTGGTTTGTCTCACCGGATTAATCATCGGCCCAATCAGCTTTCCGGCGGCGAACAGCAGCGGGTGGCCATTGTCCGAGCTTTGATTAACCAGCCGCGCTTGATTATGGCGGATGAACCAACTGGTAATTTAGACAGCAAATCCGGCCAGGAAGTAATGGAAGTTTTGCAGGATTTAAACGAAGAAGGCCATACCATTTTAATGGTTACTCATGAAAAATATGTGGCTGAATGCGCCCGTCGGATTCTGGAACTTAAAGACGGGCAAATTATTTCTGATCGAGGAGTAGCCAATAGACATGTATTTTTTTCAAGCGATTAAATTTAGTTTGAATAATCTGGCCTTGCAAAAGAGCCGGTCTTTTTTGACCATGCTTGGTATTGTTATTGGCGTGGCCGCCGTAATTTCAATTATGGCCGTAGGAGCCAGCGCCCAGGATTTGCTTTTAGCTCAAGTTAAAGCCATGGGCAGCAATCTAATCGGGATTCTTCCGGGCGCTTCAGACGAGGCCGGTCCGCCAGCGGCCGCTTTTGGCATTGAAATAACCACTTTAACTTATGAAGATGCTTTGGCTTTGGAAGGGTTATCTCATGTGATAGTTGTCTCTTCCTATATCAGGGGCCGGGGGACAATTAGCTATTTTAATCGAATAGAGGATTTTGATTATCTGGGAGTAGGGGCTGATTATCTTGAGGTTGAGGATACTTTAGTTGAATCAGGCCGGTTTTTTAAGCAGGATGAAATTGACAGCTTAGCTCGGGTGGCGGTCTTAGGGAGTAAAGTTAAAGAAAAACTTTTTGGCCAAGATAATCCGATTGATAAGCGGATTAAAATCAATCAGATTAGTTTTAAAGTGGTCGGCGTGATGGAAGAAAGGGGAGTGGCGGGTTTTCAAAATCAGGACGAGCAGATTTTTTTGCCCGTAAAAACAGCTCAGAAATTATTATTAGGGGTTGACCATTTGGCTTATATCAGAGCCAAAGTTGACCAGGCCGAAAATATTGATTTGGTGATTGGACAAGCCAAGGAGATACTTCGTTTCCGCCATCATATTAAAGACCCGGCCAAGGATGACTTTTCAGTCAGGAGCACTGCCCAGGCCTTGGATATTTTAGGGACGATTACCCAGGCGCTCAAGATGTTCTTGGCGGCCGTGGCAGCCATTTCTTTGATTGTCGGCGGCATCGGGATTATGAATATTATGTTCGTGGTGGTTAATGAGCGGACCAGGGAAATTGGTTTGCGCAAAGCTCTGGGCGCCAAACGAAAAAATATTCTAATTCAGTTTTTACTGGAGAGCGCGACCATGACTTTAGTGGGCGGATTAATCGGTGTTATTTTGGGAATCATTATTGCTTTGGCGATTACGATTGGCGTCAATTATTTTGGTTATGATTGGAATTTTATTGTTACGCCGTTGTCTATTGTTGTTTCCACCTTAATGGCTATCAGCGTCGGATTGGTTTTTGGTCTTTGGCCGGCTAATCGGGCTTCTAAATTGAATCCGATTGAGGCCTTGCGATACGAATAAATGAATCTATCTTCAGTTATCAAACAATCAATCATTGCTTTAAAAGCCAATAAATTGCGCAGCATTTTTTCTATTCTGGGGATTGTGATTGGGGTGGCGGCTGTAGTGATTATCCTTTCTTTAGGCCAGGGATTAAAGGGCTTGGTGACCAATGAGATCGAAGCTTTTGGCCCGAATATTCTTGACATTGCGGTTAAAGTGCCGGGCGCTGGTCAGGTGGGGACAATAACTTCGGTGGTTCAGGGAGTTAAGATAACCACTTTAAAGCTTAAAGACGCGGAGGCGCTTAAGGATAAAGGAAGATTCCCTTATATTGAAGCAGTTACCAGTCAGGCAATTGCCCAGGAATGGGCCACTTACCAAAATAATGAAAAACAGGTTTTAATTTATGGCGGAAGCGCTGACTATCCTCAAGTGATGAAAACAGCCAAAATAGACCAGGGCCGTTTTTTTACTGAAAGCGAGGATAACAGCTTGGCTAAGGTGGTTGTCTTGGGAAGCGGTTTGAAGGAAAAACTTTTTGAAGGAGAAAATCCTCTGGACCAAAAGATAAAAATTAAAGGACAGAACTTTAAAGTAATCGGCGTATTTAAGCCCCAAGGGGGGATGATTTACGGCGGAATTGATATTAATGATTTTGTCTATATTCCCATCCAAACAGTTTTAAGAGAAATTCTGGGAATAGACTATTTGTCAGAAATAGTTTTGACCGTTAAAGATTCCAGTTATTTAGTTCAGGCAACTGAAGATATTTCCCGGATGCTTCGCAAAAACCATAATATCAAAGACCCGAGCAAAGATGATTTCCAGATTACGACCATGACCGAAATCCTAGAACAAGTTAATGAAATTAGCGTAATCCTGAATCTGCTTTTGGGATTCTTGGCGGCCATTTCCTTATTAGTCGGCGGAATCGGCATTATGAATATTATGCTGGTTTCAGTCAGCGAACGGACTCGGGAAATTGGTCTGCGCAAATCATTGGGCGCGACCAAAAAAGATATTCTTCAGCAATTTTTAATTGAAAGCTTGGTGATTACCGGGTTAGGCGGATTAATCGGCGCGATTATTGGCGTGGCCAATTCTTTAATCGGCGGCTTAATTGTCCGGAGCCAGGCTTTGCCGACTTGGCCAGTGACTATTTCCTGGCTGGCAATTATTATGGCTTTTTTGGTTTCCATGGCCATTGGTTTGATCTTTGGCATTTATCCGGCCCGCAAGGCGGCCGGCCTGGATCCGATAGTTGCTTTAAGGAAGGAATAAAGTAATAATGGACAAAATAGGGGAATTGTGTAAAATAATATATAAAGATACGACCTTAAATTTTAAAAACTATGTCTATTCAAATATATTTTATTCTAGCCAGTTCAGTCTTGGCTTTGGTTTTTGCCGGGATATTAGCCCGGCAGATTAAAAGACAAGCGATTACTAATGAAAAAGCCGGCCAGATTAGCCGGGTGATTAGACAGGGAGCCATGGCTTTTTTGAATCGGGAATACCGGATTCTTTTTGTTTTCGTGATT